>JAUWQG010000143.1 GCA_030611185.1 Nitrososphaerota archaeon | reverse complement strand
CTCTGAGAATTTTTTGATTTTTAGCTGATGCCATATCTTTGAATTTATCTAAAACAACAATTTCATCTGCAATTCTTCCAAATCTCTGATATGGGCCTTCCCTTCCTTTTTGACAATATACTGATGTTTGAAAATTCTCGTCTTTTGCTCCATCCATTACCTCAAGGGCTGAATGACTTCCTAGAACGCCTATACGTACATCAGAGTAATCATTAACTATTTTTTTGATCTCAGAGGTCTTTATCATATTTTGAGTACAAAACAGGAGCTAATATAGCTAATTTCCAATATTTTGGATCGATTAGAGGATCACAAGATTTTTTTTAAAAGCAATTCTAATGATTTTGTGTTTTATTCCCTAGAGTTACAAATGGCAGGAGCTATTTTGTTGACCGCTATGGCTGCAGGTGGCGTATCTTTATGGCTCAAACGAAGAAGGGCTCAAAAGGAATTAGATGAGGCGCAAAGTGATGATACTCAAAATTACTAGTGCTAAATCTTGTTTTGCAACTATTAGATAAAATACTATACATCAATAGGGTATACGTGAAATTAATAATTGGAATTACTGGTAGTACGGGAGTAATCTATGGAATTAGAATGCTTGAAGTTTTAAAAAAATTAAATGTAGAAACTCATTTGGTAATGTCCGAATGGGCTGAAAAATGCATTAGCATGGAAACTGAATATACGTCTGAGCACGTAAAATCTTTGGCCACTACTACTTCTGATGATAAAAACATGGCATCAAGTGTTTCAAGTGGAACTCATAAGATTGATGGAATGATTATTGCACCTTGCAGTATGAAAACATTATCTGCAGTTGCAAATGGATATGATGATACACTAGTTGCAAGGGCAGCTGGTGTGACAATAAAAGAATCTAGAAAATTAATTTTAATGGTTAGAGAAACCCCTCTTTCTGCAATACATCTTGAAAACATGTTAAAATTATCCAGAATTGGTGTTGTGATTTTACCACCTGTAACTGAATTTTATACAAAGCCAAAAACCATTGATGATATTGTAAACCACGGGGTAGGAAAGTGTTTAGACCAGTTTGATTTAGAGCACGATTTATACCCTCGATGGGGCACCTTTTAAAATATAATTGACAAAAGTAAAGTTTGAAAAATTTACAAACGCATCTAGAGAAAAAATTTTTGAAATTGCAACAAATTACAAATTACTTCAAACCAACTTATCGGAATTTTTTCCATCAATAAGAGTAATTTCAGTTAGACCAAACACTACACTTGTAGAGGAGCATCTAAAACTCCTTGGAAAGGAATTGATAGTTATGGCAAAACATGTAACTAACGAGCCAAAAACTCATGAAATTTTAATTGTTGGCGGAGATGCAAAGGGAACTCGCCTTATTGAGGAATATGAACAAACACAAGAAGGAACTAGGATTATCCTTACTGTAGATTTTAAACTGAAAGGTTCTATGAGAATAAAAGGTATTTTTGGAAAAGACAAGGTTGAAAATGAATTTTCAAAAATTATGGATAAATTAATTCAGATTGCAGAAAACTAGTCTGATTTTGTCTCATTACTATTGACATCGCCTGAACTCTTCTCTTTAAAGTCCTTGAGTTCTTTATCCCCTTCGATTTTTCCCTTTTCAAATTCGCCTTTGGCCTTACCAAATGTCTTGGCAAGCTCTGGGATTTTCTTTGCTCCAAATATCAAAATACCTACCACGATGACCAGAATTATTATCTCTGGACCTTGAATAAAATTTACAAAATTTGCAAGTGACATTCTAGCTTTCAGTTCATCGATTTTAGATTTAAGTGTTCAACTTTTTTCGTTCTTTACGCTCGATGATGATCATTCCTGCAAAATACAAAGCAATCATTGGCCCTGCAATAAACCACATCGTCACTCCACTACCGTCAGGTGTAATCACTGCACCGAAGATCACAATAATCACAATTGCATATCGTGTATTTTTTCTCCAAAAGCCTGCATCAATCATACCTGTTCCTGAAATTGCATACATTACCAAAGGAAGCTGAAATGATAATCCAAATGCTAACAAAAATTGCAAAACAAATGTAACAAAGTCAATTACATTAAGAAAAGTAACCAGTCCTGCAGACTCACCGTATCGGTATAAAAAATCCAGAATGTATGGAATTACAAAATTATATGAAAACACACACCCTGCTATGAATAATCCTAATGCGGGAATGGAAATACTTCTGCTGACATTAATTTCATTTTCTTTTAGAGCGGGTTTTATGAAGCCAACTAGTTCTTTGATAATTATTGGCATCCCGACAACAATTCCAACCAAAGCTGAAATGTATACCTGAGCAAAAAACGCCTGCCCTGGTGCGGTTTGAATTAATTGTACATCTTGTGGGACAAGATTATCTCTCATATGATTTGTGATTTGAGCTGCAATGTTATCCAGTGGTTCAAGAATTGGATAGTATAATGTAATTCCTGAAATTTCAAATGGTTCTGCATGAAACGTTAGTATGAAAACGGTGATTATTCCAATAACTATGACGATTCGTAAAATCCTTTTTCTTAGTTCATCTAGGTGGGAACGAATTTCATTTAACTCGGACATCTAAGATCTATCTGTCTCAAACTGACTTATCAGTTTCCCGGTATTGGGAGTAATTTGGACTCTGGAAAGCCACCTTCTTTCATTTCTTCTGGTGTAAGGTCCTTAAATTCCAACGTGATTATTGCTTTTGTGTTAAATTTTGATTCCATTTCTTTTGCCAAAGAGGCAATATCCTTACCTGAAAAAATTTCCTTTGAATCTTTTAGAAAGACTCTTTCGCTTTTTTCCATCTCTTTTCCTCCAAATTTATCTTGGAGAAATTTGGTAATAGATGGTAATTCTGAGAGTGGAATATTATTGTGATAATAGGTAATCCCTTTAATTGACTCGTAATCATATGGCGTACCATTTCTATACATAAACAAACCAATGAAAATTGCACCATCCTCTGGTTCTCTTATGCATTTAATTTCCCAATTTAGTAATTTTTCT
>JAUWQG010000111.1 GCA_030611185.1 Nitrososphaerota archaeon | reverse complement strand
GCAATTCTGTTACATTGCAGAATCTGCAGGTGTTTTCAAATACCACTGTTCTGGTGTTCACCTTGTTGGAATGGACCAACATGTCCTTGCAGGCATGTATGGAATTGCCATTGTTGATCCAGCAAATGGATACAAGAAACTAATGGTAGAGAAAACAAGTGGTAGCGGTCAGTTAGATAGACAATTCTATGATGCTGATGCATTAGAGTTCACACTGCAATTCAATCAATTGTACTTGACTCCAGAAGGCAATTATGATGCAGGAGCAATGTTCCAACATCATAACACTGCAACTGTTGTCAATGGTATGCAATTCGGTTACACTCCAAATATGTTACACAATCTACTCATAACAGGAGATGCAGGTAAGAACTTCTTTGTAGTACAACCATGGACTGGTCTTGAACTAGAGCAGTATCAATCACAACTCTTGTACGTTGAAAATGATCAACATGTGAGACTCTTTATTGAAAACCAAGGTAACGAACCAGTATTCTTCCACATTGTTGGAGAAATACTTGACAGAGTTACACAAGGCAATAGAGTACAATCCGCAGCAACTGAAACATGGTTGCTTGGTGGCTCACAAAACATGATTGCTGATATTGTATTTGACGAACCAGGAGTTTATGCACTCGTAAACCACGACTATGCAGCAATTTACACTGGCGGACTTGGACTTTTCGTTGCAGGTGATCCATTTGGATTAAACCCACGATTAGTCGATGCAGGTATCTTAGAGGCACCTGTTCCTTCATATGCATATGCATTAGGTAATCCTAGTGATGCTGTCCCACCAATGGGAAAAAACAGTATTGCACACCCAGCAGTAAATGTTCACGGTCTTTACACTGACGAAGTTGCTTCTGAAATGATAGATGCAGGTATGATTCCTTTATGGGACGTAATACCAACATTACCACCGGTACCATAGAACGGTACTAACTTCAATCTTTTTCTATTTTTTATTGATTAACTCATAATGATTATATTCAGTGAATAAAGGCAACCATACATGAGCTTTGATGATTCAGTTTTAATTTGTGATGAGGTCGATCCAGTTTTAAATAAAATTTTACAAGACAATGGTTTGAAAGTATCATACGAGCCAACTATTACTCCCGAACAAATCTTGGAAAAAATTCCTACCTTCAACATTGTTATTGTAAGAAGTAGAACTACAATCACCAAAGAAATTATTGATAAAGCTGAAAACTGTAAAATTATTGCACGTGTAGGCGTTGGTCTTGATAATGTTGATCAAGAAGCAGCCAAAGCCAAAAACATTCGTGTAATTAATGCAGTAGAAGGGGCAATGAATGCAGTTGCAGAATTAGTTTTAGGATTAATGCTGTCTTTAGCTCGACAAACTGCTAGAGGTGATAGAGCGATACGAGATGGAAAATGGCTAAAAAAAGAATTGAAAGGAACAGAACTTCGTGGCAAGTATCTGGGAATTATTGGAATGGGAAACATTGGAAAAAGATTAGGAAGACTTGCCAAAGCCCTCAACATGAATATTATTGGTTATGATGTAATTCCAATTGATGAAGAATTTTCAAAAGAAGTCGGCTTGATGAAATCTGATCTTGATACTCTTTTGCAAAGCTCTGATTATGTATCGATGCATGTGCCGCTATTGGATTCTACATACCACTTGATTGATTCACAAAAATTATCTACCATGAAAAAAACTGCAAAAATTATCAACACTTCTAGAGGTGGTGTAATAGATGAGGATGCTCTCTATGAGGCAATAAAAAGTGGAAACCTGGGTGGTGCAGCTTTAGATGTCTTTGAAAATGAACCTGCAACTGATAATAAACTAGCTGAATTAGATAATGTTATTCTCACTCCTCATATTGGTGCCCAGACAAAAGAGGCACAATCTCTTGCAGCAAATGTAATCGGAGAAAAGATTATTCAGATTCTTCGAGGCGTAATTTGAGACTAGAACTATTTACTGCTTGAATCAAAAAATAACTAAAAAAGCTTGACTGATACGTGATTAATTGTCATCTTATTCTTTTTAACATCCATTTTGAGGAAAATCAATGTTGAAACAACAGGGCATGGATAATTTACTGTCCGAATCATACATGAGTATGCCTAGTCTAAACTCTGTTCTAAAAATTTCACTTGGATTAATTTTTGTCGCAATCTTATCATCTACTCTAGTTTATGCCGAAACTACATCCGTAAATGTTGAAGGAAACACATTTGATATTGAATACACTGGAGATGGTGTATCTGTTTCTGGAGTAGAGCCTGATTTGGATTTTATTTCTTTAATTTTTACTGTTGATGTTACAAACTCTCCAGGCGTTTTAGAAATTACTTTTGAGCGAAGTTTCTTTGATTCAGTGTATCAGGGAAGTGATGATGATTTTATTGTTTTAGCTGATGGAGATGAACCTAGTTATACTGAAACTGATACCAATTCTCAATTTAGAACTTTGAGTATCACACTTCCTTCAGGAACTGATGAAGTTGAAATCATTGGTTCTGTATTTGGACAACCAACACCAGAACCAACACCAGAACCAACACCTGTTCCACCAACACCTACTCCTACCCCTAAAGAGGATGACAAGGTTGACGACAAGCCAAAAACCGAATGTGGCCAGGGAACAATTCTAAAAGATGGTGTCTGTATGTTAGATGAGAGATGTGGAGCCGGTACTGTTCTAAAGGATGGTGTATGTGTAGTTGAATCAGTCCCTGTCACTACAACGCCAAAAGGACTAGGAAAGGAACTAATCTATGGCTTTATTGCAGCGTTTGTTATTGCTGGAATAATTGCAATAATACTTGCTTTAATGGGCAAAGTCGGTAAATCATCCTAACTATTATTTTCACATTTGGAATCTTCGTTCATCATATTTGTAAAATCAAAAGCTGATTGTGTGATTGTATTTTGATAAGGTATCACTCCTATTATTTTGGTTTCAAAGTTTGTTACTACTACCATCTTATTTGGATCTAATCTGATTGGTATTTCGCGGCCAAACTGTCCATCCATATGCATAAAGAGATACTGTGCCTCTGCAAAATTTTCTGAGGAAAAACTTGCATCTAGAATTTCTGAGGTGTTTGGACTGATTGTTGTTGGCCCTATCTCAAAAACTCCTTTAATGTCATTTTGGTAATAAGACTCGATTTTTAATCCGTTGAAACTAACAAAAAATGGCAATGGATTACATATTTCAATTTTTTCATGATTTGACATATCAAAATATCTAAATTTACTATCTGGAGTTCCAATCTGTAATTTCTCAACAGAATAGATGCCCCACATTCCATAAAATATAGGAGTGATTATTACAATTATTGCAATTGCTGTAATGATAGAATATTTGTCCATATTTCTAAACTGTAATAATTTTTTTATCAATTAAATGTTGAAATGCATTTGCAAAGGCTCCATCGGAAATTTTTTCTTCTAGCCACCAAACGGTGATTATTTTTACCCAGTCTGGAATGTAGATTTTTTCAGGATGTTCTCTATCGATTATGTATGGGATATCGATTGCATCTTTTTCAACTGTTTTTTGTATTATGTCAATTAAAATTTCTCCAGACACCTCATTATTTACCCAATTATATGCAATCTGTTTGGTTTGAAATGGAATAACGATATTTCCTGAATAAATTAAATTAAATTCAGCAGTATATTCTGCTCCAGAATATTGCAAGTCAATAAAGTATTTTCCTTCTGGAAAAACTTGTTTTTCAAATGAATATGGGGATGGTATTTCTGTTTTCAATTGTGTTATTTCAATAGGTATAGCGCTACTTCCTTTGCCTGATTCATCTCGAATATGAATAATTGCCAGCTCTCCGGTTACCTCACTCACCTCTATGGTATAGACTAGTTTTTCACCATAGCTGA
>JAUWQG010000085.1 GCA_030611185.1 Nitrososphaerota archaeon | reverse complement strand
ACTCCTCTGGTCCAAGAGCACGGCCCATATAAAGCTGATAAATGTAGTTACAAGCCCCTGCAATAATAGATACAAGAAACATGACGCTTGCATGCTTGAGCAAATCATCACTAAACAAATTCCATTTTTGTAGTAACTTAATCATTATTATTCATCCGAACAATATTAGCGGGTAATGCTTTCCAGTACACTCATGAACTCTTCAGCCCCTTTATCCCAGGTGAATCTCCTCGACCACTTTAAAGCATTGCTACTGAACTCTCGTCTCAATTTATTACTTTCTAAAAATTCAATAATGGCTTTTGCAAGTTCTTCAAATTCTGAATTTTCTTTTACAAGCAAACCAGTTTCTCCATCAACAATGGAATCTCTCAATCCCGGAACATCATACGCAATGCAAGGAGTTCCACAGGCATTCGCTTCAATAATATTTATGCCCCAACCTTCTCTAATGCTAGGGTTCACCAACGTCCATGCTTTTGAAAGTAAATTTATCTTTTTTTCTTCAGAAACATGACCAAAAAATCTCACACTATCTCCAGCCATCTGCTCCAAATTCTTTCGAAAATGCCCATCTCCAACAATCCATAATTTTGCATGAGGTATCTGATCTAAAACTATACTAAAAGCTTTGATAACATGATCAGGTCTTTTGGCCTTTTTCAATCTACCAACATAGATTATTGTTGGCTCTTTTTCTTTTTCTGGAACTTGTTCCAGTGGTTTAAAAGTAAGTCCTTCAGACACCACAAAAACATTTCTAAATTTTAAGTCAATCAAATCCTTCTTTGTAGAATCAGAAACAGCAACTGTTGGAATATTTCTATACTTTTTAAGCCATTCGTTTTCAAGAAAATGATAACCAATAAAATTGATCGGAAATGGAGTTTCATAATACCAAAATTCTTGTGCCAGCTGGTGAATCAACGCAACTATCTTTTCCCCGTGATTAACAAAATTAGGTGTTAAGAATGGCCGAGTATTAATCTCATCAATAACGACATCGATGTTTTCCTGAGAAAAATATCTTCTATAATGTTTCTTTGCTTTCTGATAGACAGAAAATTTTCCTCCGTCCCGTACTATTACAACTCCATCAATGGTTTCTTTTTTTTTACACCCCTCAAAACAAGAAGTAAACAAGGTGACCTCGTTTCCTTTTTCAACCCACCGTTTCGCAATTTCATGGGTGAAAATTTCTGCTCCACCACCTTCTGGATTTTTAATATCACGCCAATTAAAAATTAAGATTTTCATTCTCTCACAGAATCATAGTATCTTAAAATGTTCAAACGATAAAAAATCGCAGCAGTATCCAGCACAAGTTTCCATATATCCTTAAGTGTCAACCTGTTTTCAAACCTCTGCCAGTTTAGTTCAATCGGGGCTTCGACAATTTTATATCCTCTATGACTTGCATTAACAAGCAATTCTAAATCAAAAGCATATTTTTTACACAGTACTTTTGGCAAAATTTCCTCCAAGACATCGTATTTAAACAATTTTAAACCGGCCTGAGTATCACTTAGGTTCAAATGGAATAAAATTCTTGTAAGAGTGTGATATCCTTTACTTAAAACTTTTCTGGAACCCGGATAATTGATTTTTGATAGGGGATGCCTTTTCGAGCCGATAATAACGTCTGCATCATATTTTTTCATATACTCAATGAACTGCGGAATTTGCTTTGGGTGTAAATCTAAATCAACGTCCATGAATGTGATTAATTCTCCAGAACAAAATCTAAAACCATATTTCAATGCAAAACCCTTTCCCCCATTCTTTTTGTAAGTGACCGCCTTAATTTTTACATTTTCATTGGCCGCCATCATTGCCTCATTATATGTATTATCAGTAGAACCATCATCAACTAATATAATTTCATACTCAAAATCAATTTTTTCGAGCAGGTTACCAAGAATTCTTCCAATTTGTTTTAGATTCTTATAAATAATTTTTTCTTCATTCCAAGCAGGGATTATTACAGACAGTTTTCTCATATAAACGAAACTCGAAGTAGATTCATCAATATTTAAATCTTGTTATATAAATATTCTTTTGAAGTTAAATTAATATTAATATATTAATTATCGATAACAAAGCAAAAGCTAGTGTGCCCAGCAAAGCTGGTATAAGCTTGCAGGTGAAAATCCTGCCCTGGTAAAATCAGAGAGCCATGTAGCATATACCCAACTGCAACAGTAATGTTGTATGTTGAAGCGGTATGTAAAGCACTACATTGGATGAAGTGCGTCATAACCTGGCGTCCAGTAGGCAATGTTAGTGTGAGCAATCTAGCAGTCCGTAACTTAAAGTGAATACTGCTGCGTCGTAAGCTATAAAATGGAAAAGTCGAACCTGATGGCTTTTGGTGAAGACAGTAGATAAGTTTGAAACTCTGGATGTGTGAACTTATCTTTTTCCGGCGTAAGGGTAGTGGAATGTTAGGAAAGTTTGTATTGGAACTGGGGAGGTCTCACGTCATCTCCAAGGCCGAGTCTTGGAATAATAGCAGTTGGTACAGAGTAGTGGAGGTATAACCTTTACGGGAAAGCCGAAACGATGTGATGTGAGAAGTCGGATGAGGTCATAGTACCAATGATGGCAATAGACAACATAACTTTGCCTAGGAAAGGATCTCTGCTTTGAGCATGTTTCAAATGGAGGTAAGTGCAAATGAATGCCTATAAGGCTGATTACAGATTAAATGAAAAAGCACAACAACTTTGTGAGAAACTATATCTTGCTGCCAAGAAGAGCAAGACCAGAAGATTCCATCAACTGTATGATAAAATCTATAGGGTGGACGTCTTAAGTGATAGTTGGAATATTGTGAAACAAAACAGAGGATGTGCAGGTGTTGACAAAATAAGTATCCGTGATGTCATAAATTATGGACAGGATAAGTATCTACAGGAGCTACATGAACTTCTGCTTGATACACACAAATACCATCCTAGAAAGATTAAACGTGTGTACATTCCTAAAGCAAATGGGAAACAGAGGCCACTTGGCATACCAGTGATAAGAGATAGAATAGTACAGACAGCGACAAAGATACAACTTGAACCTATTTTTGAAGCTGATTTTCTTGATTGTAGTTATGGTTTCAGACCAAATAGGTCGGCACATGATGCTCTTGAGAAGATTAGAGTAGTTACAAATAGAGGCTATAAGTTTGTGTTAGATGCCGATATTAGCGGTTACTTTGACAACATTAATCATGAGAAGTTGCTGGAATTTGTTCATATGCGGGTTAGTGATAGGAAGATTCTGAAATTGATCCGAAAATGGCTCAAGTGTGATATTGTTGGTGAAGAAGAAATAAAAGAGAATCAGAAGGGAACACCGCAAGGTGGTGTTATCAGCCCACTTTTAGCTAACATTTACTTGCATGAGTTTGACAAATTTTGGATGCAACAAACGCAGGTGAAAGGGAAATTGGTACGCTACTGTGATGATTTTGTCATCTTGTTTACAAGCAGAGAAGATGCGGAACTAGGACTAGAGTTAGTGAAAGCAAAGATGTCAGAATTAAACCTGGAATTGAATACGGAGAAAACAAAGATTGTTGACATGAGAGATGGCAAGGAAGGGTTTGATTTTCTTGGATTTCATCACAGACAGGTTATGTCTCACAGATATAAGAGACAATATACTCTTAAATGGCCTAAGAAGGCAGCAGTAAACAAGATAAAACAGGAGATACGAGAGAAATTAGAATCGAGAGCAATTCTGAAACTATCGCTTGAAGATGTTGCTGAACTTCTCAATCCAACCTTAAGGGGCTGGATGAACTATTTCAAGTTTGGTAACTCATCCAGGGTGTTTAATCAAATAGATAGTTATGTACATGAACGACTGGCGATTTGGTGGAGTAAGAAACATCAAAAGAGTGGTAGAAGATGGAAAACAGATTTCACGTGGGAGAAATACAGAGAATCAGGAGTGTTGTTGACGAATGGAAATGTGCAATACTGGTCTACTCTTTGAATGTGTAGGAAAGAAGCTCATCGGAAAGCCGTGTGAAGGAGAACTTCATGCACGGTTTGATGAGGGGAAGCTGGTGAAATCAGACTGAGGAAACCAGTTTTCTACTCTACTAATGCGATACATATAAAGAAAGTGTCGCCTGAAATCAAAGCATTTGTGGAATCGCAGAAATACAAACTCATAGATTCGGAAGAGGGTGGAGCAAACCTGCTCGTTAGGTAAACAGACTTATTTTTTTGATTGTCGGTTGTTTTTACAGGTTTTACACAGACTTCTTTTGTGATTGGTAATATTTTATTGGTATATGGCAATGAGCTGTAGAACCAGATAAAATAATATTTAAAGGCGGAAAATAATTAATTACATGTGGAATCAACCAACCGAGAAGGAATTAGCTAAAATACCAAGATTGTATGAAACTGAAGATGTACCAGCAAAGGATAAAGTGATTCACCTACATTTCTTTTTAGGTGGTAGTGATTGGTTTATTGCGGAGTATGATGGCGAGGACACGTTTTTTGGTTTTGCTTGTTTAAACGGCTGGACTGACCTAGCGGAGTGGGGGTACATAAGTTTCAAAGAAATTAGGGAACTGAAGGTAGACGCCCCAGTTTCAATTAATGGTCAAAAGATGCTCATTCCGCTAGAAGTTGATAGGGATTTGAACTGGATATCAAGAAAATCATTCAATGTGTCATTAATCCGTGAGTGTCAGGGATGGTAGAAAACTTGTTGGAAGAGGCTGTTAGAAAGGGATTCATTACTTGTCCTCACTGTGGTAACAGAATTGA
>JAUWQG010000050.1 GCA_030611185.1 Nitrososphaerota archaeon | reverse complement strand
TTAAGATCTTCTCCATGTTCTTTTGCGTTAGTGAAGCATCGATGAAGATGTCTTCCTTCAACCATCCTAATTGAAAAATGTGTGTTATCAATTGGCATCATCCTATGAAATGAAGAATTTTGTTTCCCTGTTTCAAGATTTTTGACATAGGCAATTGAAGAAGTGATAAACGGACCTGATTCTTTCTCAAAGTGAGTAACAATAGGCATTACAGATAGGTCCTTTGATTTATTTTCCATAAATTTTCCAGAAGGAGAAATTGTAGGTTTTTTTGCTTTTTTAATGGCAGAAATTACTCTTTCATGAATTTTTTTTTCGTTGCTTCCAATTGCTTGGGCAAATCTTTTCCTAGTACCCACAAGATTTGCGACTAGATTAAATTCACTTTCTCTTATATTTTCAAACATTACAGCAAAAGAACCGTCAACTTTAGCAGTAATTCCTGCAATTTCATATTTTGTTGAGACAGGGGTTTTGATGGTCTTCAAATCTCCGCTTTTTTTAATTAATGAAATATAATTACGTAAATCAGTCAATTTTGAATAATCTCAATAATTTCTGTCATTAAGACTTTTGCAGTATCTGGATCTAATTCTTTTTGAACAAATGTTGACACAACTGCGATTCCATTCATTCTAGTACTAATTCTTTCGGCAATTAATTTCAAAAAAAGAGATTCGGATTTGGAGGGAATAACTGTTGTAGTAATGGGGTTTTGTCCGGTTGCCAAGGAAACAACCATAGATCCTAATTTAGCACTGCCTTCAGTTACAGAAACAAAGCAGCCATTCTCAAATTTTATAATCTGTAAAGAAAAACTACGACTCCCCAAATCAACGGTTTTCTTTGAAAACCCATTTGGAGAGTTCAATAAGTTTTGAACAAATCTTATGCTTTTATTGCTATTGATTCAGTTTCTGGTAGAACTTTTACCTCAGTTTTTGTGGTTTTAGCAGCTTTTGCTTTAACTGTGGTTTTAGCAGCTTTTGCTTTAACTGTGGTTTTAGCAGCTTTTGCTTTAACTGTGGTTTTATCAGCTTTTGCTTTAACTGTGGTTTTAGCAGCTTTTGCTTTAACTGTGGTTTTAGCAGCTTTTGGTTTTACTACTTTAATCTCCTCAACAATCTCTTCTGGTTTTTCTTGAGCAATTGCTTTAGCTTCAATTGAGTCTGCTTCAACTCTTGCACGAAGTTTGGCCTTGTACTTGAGATTTCGTGGTTTAGTTCTTAGTCTGTATCCACAACATGGACACCATAGACCTTCCCATTTGATGAATATTTCGCAAATTTGGCATCTTCTTTGTCCAGAAGCATATCTTCCGGTTCCTACAGGCTTTTGAGCCTTGTATCTTACGCAAATTCCTTTACAAGTCATCTTAGTAGTTTAATGTAGAATTCATAACTATATAAGGATGGATCGATAAATTTTTGTTAAATTTCTTTAAATTCATATAAAAATTTTAACTTTTATTGCGATCAGTGTTATTTGTTGGATGAAATCGGTTTAAAACTTCAATAAATATGTATAGCTAAGCCTAATTTCAAATTTTTGAAATTCTGATATCTATCAATATAGATGTTTGAGTAATATTTTCATTTTTTAATTAAAAATTTGAATAAAGTATGAAATTCTCATTGAATTTAGATGAACTTTAATGACTAAAATCATTAATTTTGATTATTATTAAGAAATTACAAGGTTTATCCCGTCAATGAAAGAGGTAAGACGGAATATCGATATCCTTCTCTTTTTGAAATAAATTTAGCAGAAAGCATGTCTCGTTTTCCTCTTTGATTAAAATTTTTTATTTTTAGACTGGTTTTACTTTCGTCTACATATTCCAATTCAAATGAAGAACAAAATTTAAGATTAAGTAACTTTTCAATTTTTTTTAGCAATATCCATATTTCCATTTCAAATTTTGATAATCTTTTGTTTGGCTCTTAGGCTTCCTAAAATATCAATAATATGTAAAACCAATTCTTCAATTGACAAATAAAAGGAACTTTCAATTTCTTTTCCAAAGTAAAAAACTGATAAACCAATTCGATGTCATGGGTCAATTCCTATTACAAGATCATTTTCATCATAATCCAAGTTTAGTTTTTGAAGCATTAATCCTCGAATTACTGTAAAATGTTGATCACATACATCTTCATCTAAAATAAGTTTTTTACATTTAATCGGAGATTCTTTTCTAGTTGTAAGGACTAAATTTCCCTTATAATCTAAAATTTCTTTTGGTAATATAGAATCAAAAGGTATATTCAAAACCTTCAAAATATGTGAAAATCTATAATATGGTTTACCATACGTAGTGGCAATCCCTATACGAGTATTAAGCAGTGGATCGAAAATTTAAGAAAAATAAATATCAGATTTATGCCTTCAAAACAGTTGACACGACATGTCGTACTGCTTCATCAAAGTTAGTATCAATTCTTGATGTAATTTCAGAAAGTTTTGTTTCTCCCTCTTGAGCGATCTTTGTTGATTCCGCATTAGCCTTTTCTTTAGATGCATTGATTATTACTTCGGCTTCTTTTGTTGCCATTTCTCTTGTTTTTTCAACAAGTTTATCAATCTCGGCTTGTGCTTTGACAGAAAGTTGTTTTTTCATTTCTGCAACTTTACTATTAAGAGAATCTAAATTATCCTCTAGGCCATTTAGAGATTGAATAATTCCTGTGACTTTTGATTCAGCCATACTGCTCATTTCACCTACAATCCCTCCAATCCATTACTTAAATCATTCATTTTTGATATTTTTTAGGTACGAAATTCGCAAAAATTATCCGCTTGTTAAAAGTAGAATTGCTCTTGCTAGATCCCCTTTGGCTTCCTCTAGGGCGTTTTTAGCTTTTTCTTCATCAACACCAGCTTGCTGACTGACTAGTTGAATATCATCATCAGAGAATACTGGAACTTCAAGTTCCATTTCCTCATAGCTATCTGCAGTAACTGTAAAAATGGAATTATCTTGCGCCTTCATTTCAGTAACTGAAGGTTTTGAAATAATAATTTCTTTTTTATCTGTCTTGATTATTACTTCTTGAACATTAGGGATCTCTTTCATATCAAGACCCATTTTATCCATCATTCTTCGCATTTCGCGGTTACCTCCTCTCATCATGAGGATATTTCCACTGTAGGACTTTTTAAACTATCTCTGACTTTTACTGCAACGCCTCTTTCAAAATCTACAATCATTTCTGAAGAAAGAATTGCTCTCCCTACTGCAATTATTTTATTTTGGAAAATTACAGGGGTATCAGAAGCAATTTTAATATTTTTTCCACACCAAATAACATGTTTACAAAAAACAGATCGGCCTTCTGATACAAATGGTGCAGCATCTTCATTTATCTCAAGGCAATTTTCTTTGAATTTTTTACTTTTAAGTAATAATTGTGCAAAATAAGGAGTTATTGCCAAACCTCCATCGATTCTTAATGTGCATAGTAATTTTTCATGAAAATGAACTGTTCTAATTCTACCAGTTTTTTTTGAAAAAATTATTTCAATGTCCTTTGGTAGATATTTTGATACTCCGTTCCCAAATAATGCATCAATAGTTTGCATAAGTTTGAGATGAGGATCCATATACCTGAAATAGATCGATTCTAAATATTAGTTCAATGCTTTCACTTACGTTTAAGATTAAACTATATAGATAGGATTTTTTTCTTTAGATTATGGACGAAAGGGAAGAAACCAGAAAAATTCAGTTTACTGGTAAATCTTCATACATAGTTTCTCTACCTAAACCATGGATAATGGAACTCGGTCTAAAACAAGGAGATCAAATAAGGATGGTAAGAAAAGGAGCATCAACATTAGAGCTTTATCCTCCAAAGTTTGAAACAAGATTGCAAAAAAAAGAAGATGCAACAATAGAGATAGGTATTGAGGAAAAAGCCTCAACTATTGTTAGAAAATTAATTTCTCTTTACTTTTTAGGTACAAGACAATTAATGTTAAACCTAAACTTGGAAGACTAAATCCAAACCAAAGGACTGCGATAAAGGGGGCGGTTCGAAAAATGTTAATGGGTTCTGAAATTATTTCAGATTATACAGGAGGAATTACCATCCAAGTTTTGGTAAATCTTTTAGAACTTTCTGTAGATGGAGCATTCAAAAGAATGCTTCATCTTGCAAAATCAATGTCAAGTGATGTAATTTTAGCTGTAAAAGAAAATAATCTAGAACTTGCACAAGAGGTTATCAATACAGATGATGAAGTAGATAGATTTGGATTCTATATTATTCGGCAATTAAAAATTGCAATCCAGAATGAACATATGCTAAAAGAAATGGGATTTAGAAACGCTAGAAATTGTCTTGGATATAGGCTAGTTGTAAAAAATATTGAAAGAACAGGAGACCATGCTACTTTTATTGCAAAGGATCTTTTAGAATTCAAAAAGCCTGTAAAAAAAGAAATTTTTGATAAGATTCAAGAAATGAGCGAATTTTGTCTAAGCGTCTTAGATGATTCATGTTTGGCTTTATTCAAAGAAGATTATGTTCATGCAGAGCAAATAATTGAAAAAACCTTTGAAATCACAAAATATGAAAGAAAAATTAGAGATGCTTCAAAATCTCTAAAGGACGACGAGGAAATTTACAGAATAAGAAGGATGACTGAGAGTATTAGAAGAATTTCAGAATATGCCAGTGATATCGCAGAAATTGTTCTAAATATGAATATTGAAAAAGCTTTAAAGAAAAATGTATAATTTTTTGAAAGGTAAGGTAGTCAGGTTTTAATTTACGATAAAATAAACTAATTAGAAAAATGAATTCTGCAATATTAATCACATATGATAAAGAAGATGTAATAAACGAGGCAGTTGGTTTGTGTGAGGCAGCAGGATATCATATAGTACATACTATTACACCAAAATTTCTAAAGAAACCAAAGTATGGAATTAGTGGTGGAATACTAGAAAAACTGGAAGAAGTTACTGAAAAACTCAGGCCAGATGTAATTATTTTTGATGAAATTCTAAAGCCCAGTCAAAATTATAATCTAGCATCTGTACTTCATAGAGAAATTTTAGATAGAGAAGCCTTAATTCTTGAGATCTTTGAAAGTAGATCTTCGAGTTCGGAATCTAAACTACAAGTAAAACTAGCCCAGTTAAGATATGAAATGTCAAGAGCAAAAGAAAAAGTACGTATGTCTAGAGCAGGAGAGCAACCAGGATTTATGGGAATTGGACAATTCGAAGTTGATGTTTACTATAACGATATCAAACATAGAATACAAACTGTAAGATCAAAATTAGAAAAAGCTGGTAAACAAAGAGAATTACATCGTCAAGGTAGAAAAAGACAAGGGTTCAAGACCATGTCTTTGGCAGGTTATACCTCTGCAGGAAAAACAACATTATTTAACAAATTAACTGGAGAGTCAAAAAAACAAAGTAAAGAGTTGTTTACAACTCTTTCAACCACTACAAGAAAAATAATAATAAATCAGGAGCAATTTTTAATTGCAGATACAGTTGGTTTTATTAGCAAATTACCAGCTTATATGATAGACGCATTCAAGTCTACATTAGAAGAATTAATTTACACAGATGTTATTATTCTTGTAATTGATGTAAGTGATTCGGTATTTGAATTAAAAAAGAAGTTTGCAAGTTGTATGCGCACTTTAAATGAAGTAGGAGTGGAACAAGATAGAATAATTTTTGCGTTAAATAAATCAGATTTAGTATCAAATTATGAAATTCAAGAAAGAGTAAAAATTTTAAATTTAACAGATAATAAAAAATGGATTGCAGTGTCTGCCTTGGCAGGAAAAAATTTGAATGAATTGAAAATACTAATTAAAAATATCATTGAAAATCAGAATTCATCAAATTCCAATAAGAATACTGTAAAGGAGTCTAATGATCCTTATGGTAATTGAAGTAGTCAGAATAGGTCAAAGAGTTGTAAGAGATGATAGAGTAACTACTCATGTAGCTTTAGTTGCAAGAGCTTTTGGTGCTAAGAAAATTTTAATGACTGAAGTAAATCCAGATATTAAAGATACCTTAGAAAAGATAAACAATACTTGGGGGGGAGATTTTTCAATAGAATTTATTGACAGTTGGAAACCTGTTATAAAAATGAAAAAAGAAAATGGCTTTAAAATTGTCCATCTTTCAATGTATGGAGAGGAAATTAACGATATACAATCTGATCTTAGAAAAGAAGAGAAGTTACTAATTGTGGTTGGTGCTGAAAAAGTACCCAGAGAAATTTATGAATATGCAGATTATAACGTAGGAATTGGGAGTCAGCCTCACTCTGAAATTAGTGCTTTAGCCATACTTTTGGATCGTATTCAGCAAGGTAATCAATTCAACAAAGTATTTTCTGGTGCCAAAAGAAAGATCATACCTACAAAAAATGGTAAAAATGTAGTTGTGAAAGAGACAAGGGATTAATAATAGAATACAAGTAATCATTAAAGTTGGTAGATAAATACGAAGATCCTTTTGTAAGAATTGCCTCGATGATTGGTGGTGATGAATACCTAAAAGTTGCCAGATCACTCTTAAAAGCTGAAGATGCTACTGATGAAGAAATAGCCAGTTCTACAGGTCTTAGAATAAACATGGTTAGAAAAGTCTTGTACGATTTATTTGGAAAATCTTTGATAACAGGAATAAGAGTGAAAGATGAGCGAAAAGGCTGGTTTGTCTATAGATGGAGAACCAGAAGAGAAGAAGTAGAGCATTTCATTGAAGGTCAAAAAAAGAAAATCACTGAAAGGTTGCAGCAGATATTAGATGATGAGAATTTTTCAGATTTTTATCACTGCGGTAATGAAGATTGTCCTCGAACTACATTTGAAGATGCTTTGGAAGGAATGTTCAAGTGTCCATCTTAT
>JAUWQG010000096.1 GCA_030611185.1 Nitrososphaerota archaeon | reverse complement strand
ACAATTTTTGAAAGAATGGAACAATAAAGGTGATTCCAGAACTTTGGAATCGAGTATATTTTCCGAGTGTTTCAATTGCAGCTCTATGAGTTGGCCTAATAATTCGTAATCCTGATAAAATAATCCCTACAATAATTACTCCAAGGATTATTTGCCCCGCAAGTATTCCAACATCTAATTCAGCCATCTAATGTTACCTCAATACACTTTCAAAGTAAGACCATCATAAACTCTTCTAATCTCTTATACCAAATCAATTTTAACATGAAACTTCAAATTATTAAAAATAATTTGGAAATATTTCAGATTAGTTATGAACAGAGTAAGATTATTGACCTAAATTAACAAAAATTTGTTTTGCTGAAACAAGATTATTTTCTAAATCATATGCCAAACCATAAAGCATTGCCATCGAGCTATTTGGGAAGGGAGTGACATTACTAATAATGATGCTATTCTCAGAAGTAGATTCCACAGTATTTGGAAAACAACTCACACATCCTATTTTGTATGAAGAGATATTTTCATCAGCATTCCAAGTTATTTTTACTGTGGCGGTATTGTCGGTATAGTCTAAAACAGATGTTTGAACATTCTCTAGTGGTTCAGCATATGCCATGCCAACACCAAATACAAACAATGGAATCAAGAAAAGAAGTTTCATCATCAGATAATTTGGAGCTTATTTTATCTTTTAACATTTACTATCAAAATTTAGGCAAATATGGGCGTAAAATCAAGAGTATACTCAAGTTTTTGAGATAATTAAGGAGTAAGGAAACTGAACCATGTAAATTTAATTAAAATTTAAGATTCCTATTTTTGGACAAAATTAGAATCTAGAGGATATAGAGGTTTTAAGATGTCAAGCATTTTATCAATGAATTGTTTGACAAGTGATAAAATATTTGTAAAATATCTTTTTGGGTTTTCGTAATGAGCAGAGTCCCAAAAAACAGAGGGGTGATCATCATCTGAAATTTTCACTCTCAAAAAGTTTCGAGGTTTATCTTTTGCTTGTTTTCCAGCATTTTTTAAAAGAGAATCATAAGATTCCAAATTTTGTTGATTTCTTATCTCCCATAATCTACTACTAACTCGATTCCAAAAATGTTGATATTTTACTTGGTTTCGATTTTCGTATTCAGCATGAAAGCCAATGATATCATAGCCATATCGATTGAGGCCATCATTAAATTCTTGATCAGAAATTATTTTTTCTTCGTGTCTGGGTTTTTGAAAATATTTTTGAAATTCTTCAAGCATTGCATTTGACTCATCTGGATGTTTCTCTTTAAGAGCTTGAATAATATCTGAGGGGTGAATTTGGTTTGGAGTCAACCCTAAACTGAGTTTTTTATTTATTTCTGCCAAAACTAAATCCAAGGCCCCATTTGCATAAAACAAAAATCCATCTATGGAAATTTCTGTGGAAATTTTATCATTGGGAAAAATATCCAAAGGAATCGATGTAGGTATTTTATCCAGATTTATCTCGGCATAAAATATTCTATACTGAATAGAATCAATTAAGAGATTTCTTTCTTTATTTGTATTCAGACCTGATTCCATTTTGAATTTTTTAGGAAAACTAGATTAAAATCAGTTTTGTTAATTTTTCCTGTTTTTATCACTCAAAGTAATTGAATACGATATAGAATTATGAAAATAAAAAGAAGAAGCTAATTGCTTCCTATGAGGAATATTACACTTGCAGTGGTAGTGATGTCTTGATCTGAAGAAAATACAGGCGTGGAGGATTTGAATGAAGTATCCTCTGCAAACGCTCCTGATGTACTAAATACAGGTGTCGGAGGAGGCATTCCGAATTCAGACAGAGAAACTGCCTTTACCCCTATAATTTTGTGATTCAGAGGTGTAAGAGCATTTTCTGCTTTCTTTTTTGCATTAAGAACTGCTTTTCCTAAAAGATCATCTTTTACATCAAGTTGTTTTTGTGGTGATAGAGTAAAAGACACATTGTCTACTCTGTTTGCACCTGATGAAACTGCACCATCAATAATGTCTGCAGCTTTTCCAAGTTGGCTAGTTTCTACAGAAATTGTGTTTGTAACACGATACCCAATTAGTTCTTGAGTATATTTTTCAGTGACAGGATCTCGATAGTTGTCATAAATTGGATAGATACTGATTCTAGAGGTACTGATTTCATCTTCAGAAATTCCTAAAGATTGTATTGCATCTACAATTGATGTCATTGATTCAGAATTTGCAAATAGTGCATCTCTTGCTAATTTTTCTTGATTTTCAACCCCAAAAGTGATCACAAGTAAATCAGGTTCTACAGAAGTAGTAGCAACACCCACTACAGATATTACTTTTTCCCGAGAAGGAAAAGGGGTAGTTTCTGCGGATGCTTGATTTTCTGAAAGAGAAGTTGTTGCAATTAATGCAAGAACGATAACTAGTCCTGCAAATGCTGAAATTGCTATTTGTTTGTTCATGATTATACGATTAAAAAAGAGTATTTATCAAATGTGTAATAATTTAAATTTTTGAAATACTAAAAATTGTTTCTTTAAATAACAAAATCATAACCGAATAACATTGGGCCTTAGAGATCTTGAATTAAAAGAGGAGTATCGTTCAGATAGAGATGATATCGTAGCAGAATTTTTCTTTCCTTGCCTAAGCCATTGTATAGAATATGATAGATGTGTTGATTTTTTATCGATTCAAACTTTGGCTACCATTGCTATGGCATTTGATAATTTCTCCTCAGGAAAAGCCAAACTAAGAATGATAACTGGCCACAGATTTAAGGTCTTAGAACTAAATATTCTGATAAAGCTTTTTTCTGCAAAGTATACCAAACGATTTGATGGAGTACTAATCAAAGATTCCAAAATTCAAAAACTCCAAGATATTGTAAATAATGGTCAAATTGAGCTAAAAGTGGCCATCCCAAATTCAGAGCAAGTGGCGGATTCATTTTCTGAAAGAATTGGATTGTTTTTAGACGAACATGACCAAATGGTTGCCTTCACTGGAACATCGAAAGAATCTTTTTCAACTCAAGCTCGAGATTTTGAGTCAGTAGATGTGTTTACCTCTTGGAATGATAAATCAAGAGTGGAGAGAAAAAGAAAAGACTTTGAAGAATTATGGGAAAATAAAACAAAGTATGTTGAAGTTCATGATTTTTTGTGGGCAGAAGAAAATAGTTTGCTAAAATTCTCATCAGAGTGGGCTTACAACGTCTAAATCTGAAAAGATTTTTCTACTCTGTTTTTGTTTTCATAAAAATTCATTCTATTTATTTTGTAATAGATTACCTCACCTCTCCTTTCTATTACAGCAATGATAGGTTCTTTTCCCATTTGGGTAATTTGCTCAATTTTCTTCTGAAGGTTTCCCATCTTTTCTTGTTGACCTTCATTAAGACCAAAGATTAGGAATTTTGCTCCTTTTTCACCAAAATGGCCTCTTTCGTAAACTCTAAAGTCAGAACCAAAACCAAATCCATCTTTTACCACATAACCTCTATTCCTCAAATCCCTGTATATCAAAAATTTTGTAAGTGTTTCCGGATCATGTTTCTGACATATACTCATAAGGCCATCAAAATTAATTTTTTTCTTGGCTTTTTTTAGAATTAATTTATCAGAATAAAGTAAATACAAAGATTCAAAAAATTTTAGAGTTAATTTACCATTTTCAATTTCCCCATACCCCTTGAGTTCAAGTTCATGAATCATTTCTTTATTAGAAATTCTAGTTTGATCGGAAATCAATTCACCTTCAACTAGAGGAGTTTCATCCATGATGAAGATAAAATCACATGATTTCCATATTTATGTTGACAAAAGTAAATAATTCTTCAAATCATTCCTAACGAGGCATCCTTGTTCCAATAAAATTATGCCACAATAATCTCAGGTTTGTAAGACTCTTGTGAGGACATACCCCCATTACCAGGATCTATCTTTTGTTTTGGATTTAATGTCGTATCATGATGACATAATTTGTTACATACTGGACAGAATTTTCTATCTAGAACTATACATTGACAAATATGGTTTTTCATATAAGCCTGTGCAGCAGGATTCCACTCCCCTGTACCATTGCAATAAACACACTCGTATGAGGAAGATTTACCTTCACCCTTACAAAAATCACAAATGTCGTCTTTCATGTTGACTTATCGCCATTCATGCATTCCTTTACAAAGTCAATATATTTGAAGATACAAAAAGAGGCAATTCAAGTACCAAATTCCAAGAAATCTTTGTTATCATTGTTGTCTAACCGTTAAAATATGGGCATTTTTGTTTTAGGATATCATGCATGGTGCCAATTATCGAGATGGAAAAGGCCAAGTCTTTACCAGAAAAGAATACATCAAAGGTAAACCACAAATAAAAATTGCAAAATTCCAAGGTGGAAAAAAAGCAATTTATGAATATTGTGTTCAATTACTCTCAAATGAAAAAATCCAAATTAGACATATGGCTATTGAATCA
>JAUWQG010000091.1 GCA_030611185.1 Nitrososphaerota archaeon | reverse complement strand
TTTAATTTCCTCAAACCCTTCTGAGGTTTTTCTTAATAATATCAATGATTGAATATTTTCTCCAACAGGGGCTATCAGTAAACCATCCAAAGCTAGCTGATGCATTAACGTGTCAGGAATTCTCTTACAAGCTGCGGTGATTATTATTCTATCAAAAGGAGATTCTTCAGGAAGTCCCAGTCTACCATCACCATGAATTATGGTTACATTTTTTATGTCTAATCTTTCTAAATTTTTTCTTGCAAAACTTGCAAGTTTGGCATGTCGTTCAATCGTGAAGATTTTGCCATTTCCTACGAGGTTTGCAAGAATTGCACTCTGCCAACCAGAGCCACTTCCAATTTCCAGAACTTTTTGTCCTTCTTTAAGATCTAGCCATTCTGTCATTCTTGATACTACTGATGGCTGAGAGATTGTTTGTTTTTCAATTATTGGTATGGGGGTATTTTCATATGCCTGATTTTTTAGGGATTCAGGTACAAAATTATGTCGTGGAACTTTTCTAATGGCAGACTCTACTCGACTATCTGTAAGAAATCCCATGTTTTTCATAGTATCAATTAATACATCAAGTTTCAATTGATGTTTTTTTTCAGAATTATTCTTATTCAAAAAATTCATTTTATAATGCTTATTTTATAATCATTACAGGAATTTTTGATTTGTGAACAACGTGGTAAGAGACACTTCCAAGTAAGATTTCTTCTGCATGTCCTTCACCTCTTGAACCCATTAATATGAGATTAATTGAATTTTTTTTATTGTGTGCAAATTTTATGGTGTCAAAGGCAGGATTTCCTTTTATTATTTTTGAAGAAAAATTAACCTTATTTTGTTTGCAGTGAAGACTTGCAGTATTAATAATTTTTTGTCCATTTTTTTTTAATTTTTCTTCATATCCAATTGATTGTATTGAGGATAAAGGTTTCATTAATTCAATAATTGATAAAGATGAAACATCAGTTGGCAGTATGTGAAGACCAATAATTTTAGATTTTGTAAATTTTGCCAAGTTTATTGCATTGTTTAAAGCTCTGAGAGAATTTTTGGATCCATCTAGTGGAACAAGGATATTACGTATTCTAGTTTTTGGTATTCGAAAATTCTTAGTTTGTTGTTTTTTCAATATACCTATTGTTCAATAATATCTATTATATTATATTACAAATTTCATAAATGATTTTAATTAAGTAATTTGGATCTCGGTTCTGTTAGAAGAGTAAATTTTACTTATTTTAGTTGAATTTTGATTTACAATTGGTGCAGTAGCCAAATAGCTCAAAACTTCCTTTTAGAATAAGATATTTGGATTTTTTGGCGGCACGATTTTTAATCTCGTTTAGAGAATCTTAATCCACATCATCTATTTTTCCACAATTCATGCAGACCAAATTAATATGAGCATCAGTCTGAGCATCAAATCGAGATTCACCATCAACTTCAATTTCACTTACCAATTTTTTTTCTCTTAGAAGATCTAGGGTTTTGTAAACTGTAGAAAGACTAACCATAGGATATTTTTTCTGAATGATTTTATGGATATACTCGGCACTTGGATGATCATCGGTTCCTAGAAGATAATCTAAAATTGCCACTCTTTGAGGAGTGATTCTAAATCCTTCTTCACGTAAGGACGATACTAAATCCTCTAATTGTTGCATGTTTTTCATATAATTGTATTATATTTATATCTATTATTATTTAATAATGATTCCTAATTAATAATAACACTTAATTAGGATTCATTATTAATAATATCGATGAAAACACAAGTAATTCAATCAAGCAGTTTAGAAGTAAAGAAAGAAACTGTAAACAAAGCTATTCAAATTTGTGTCAACTGCGGAAGCTTATCAGTAAATATTGAAAATTATGGTATATTTTGTAAAGAATGTGGCATATTTTTTGATATTAAGGAGGATAAAAATGAGTGAAAATTCCTGCAGAAGTGTTTGTAAATATTATGACGCTAATTCCTCTTTTAGAAATTCAGAAGTAGGTATTTTTCAAAAACATTGTACAACTTGTAACCTGACTTTAGTTTCAAAATATTCCAGATGCCCTTGTTGTCATGATGAATTTAGGAATGGTGTTCACTAATGGGATATTCATGTAAGGGGATTTGTGAAGATTTTAAAGGGAAGAAAGTACCAAACGGTTCCAGATATGAAATTGGACAAAAAAGATGCTCAATGTGTAGTATGTTTCTAACTATAGCAAGTTTGCGTTGTCCTTGTTGCGGTGCAATTTTAAGAACTAAATCTAGAACAAAAAAAGTTTCAGTAAAACAAGATAGTTGGAGATGAAGATTGGCAAAAAGAATTACAATAATGCTTGATGATGACATAGATAGAAAAATTAGATTGATGCAATCAAAAATAATTAAAAAGGAGAATAAATCAATTAGTTTTTCCAGCGTGATTAATCTTCTTCTTAAAGAAAATATTTCAAAAAAGAAATAATCAATCGGAGTTAGGCCTTAAAAGAAATTTTTTAAAATTATACATTAATCGTATTTGGAAAAATTAGGTTAATCAAAGAGTTTATGCTAAATTTTTAAAAAAGAGTGATTTTTAGGCACAAAATTGCCCATTAGTATAAAAAAGCCGTAGTAATCAGCATCTTTTGTGGAGTTTGCAAATTGAATGACGATGTAAAAAATGAAATCAGAAAATTTGCTTTGCAGAATGCGTTTGAACATGAAGGAAAAACTCAAGATAAAGTGGTGTTATCAAAAATTCTTGGAACCAAACCTGAATTTCGTACTAAAGTAAAAGAGATTATTGGAGAAATCTCAGAAATTGTTTCTTCAGTTAATCAAATCTCATTGGAGGGACAAAAAAAGGAAATTGAAGAAAATTTTCCAGAATTGCTAAAACCCAAAGAGAAAATTGAGGAAAGAGAAGGCCTACCTCCACTGGAAGGAGCCATTCAGGGCAAAGTGATTACTAGATTTCCGCCAGAGCCAAATGGGTATCCCCATATTGGACACGGAAAGGCAGCAATAATCAATTCAGAATATGCAAAGATGTATGGTGGAAAGTGTATTTTAAGAATGGATGATACAAATCCAGAAGCTGAAAGGATGGAATACCATGCAGCAATTAAAGTAGGATTAGATTGGTTAGGTATTGAATTTGATATTATTAAAAATACTTCAGATGATATGGAGTTATTTTATGAGAAAGGAATTGAACTAATTAATTCTGGTAAAGCGTATGTTTGTACTTGTAAGAGAGATACCGTTAGCAAGAACCGGAGAGAACGTAAAGCATGTAAATGTAGTTTGGAGGATGTTAAAAAAAATAATCAAGGTTGGGAAAAAATGTTTGGGAAGTTCAAACCAGGAGAGGCCATAGTTAGATTTCGAGGAGATATGAAAGCAGATAATGCCGTAATGCGAGATCCAGTGTTGTTTAGAATAATTGATGAAAAACACTACACATTAGGAGAAAAATATAGAGTATGGCCAAGTTATGATTTTGCAGTAGCAATTGAGGATAGCAATGATGGAATTACCCATGCATTGCGTTCAAAGGAATTTGAATTACGAAAAGACCTGATTAATGCCATTTTAGATGCATTAGGCATGAGAAAACCATATCAGGATTTCTTTTCCAGGCTTGAATTCAAAGGTATGCCCATTTCAAAAAGAATTCTAAAGCCATTGATAGAAGAAGGCAAGGTCTCATGGTATGACGATCCAAGGCTACCAACTCTTGAGGCACTTAGAAGAAGAGGGATAAAAGCAGAGGCAATTAAGAAATTTATCCTTTCATTGGGATTAACAAAAGCAAATACTTTAGCACCTTTTGATTCCTTGGAATCATTTAATCGAAAATTTGTTGATGCGGATAGCATTAGATTATTTATGGTACACAAACCAAAAAAATTGCGAGTAAAAAATTTACCATTTTCATCAGTAGAAATTCCTAATCATCCCAAAAATGACATGGGGAAACGAAAAATTGAGATTGATGAAAATATTTTGATTGCAGAAGATGATGCTAAAAACCTACAAGAAGGGTCTCAGGTAAGATTGCTAGGATTAGGAAATGTTGTCATCACTAAAGTAAATGAGGAAATAGAAGGAGATTTTGTAGAAAATGGAGAAACTGCAAATATTCAAAAGATTCAATGGGTTCCACAAAAAAATTCTCATGAAATTAAACTACTCATTCCAAATCAACTCTTCATAGAAGATAAATTTAATGAAAACAGTCTAGAAGAATTAGAGGTTTATACTGAGCCACATTACCTAAAATTAAAAGAAGGAGAAGAAATTCAATTTGTTAGATTTGGATATTGTAGAAAAGATTCCCAAAACCAAGCAATATTTACTCACAAGTAAGGGATAGAATAATGAAGATTGCAAGATTATCATATGATAATAGTGAAACATATGGATTTGTTAAAGGAGATAAAGTTGCTACAAAAGATGAAATTACCTACCAAACAGGAGTTCCTATTCCACAGAGTATCAAGGATTTTCTTTTTGATGGATGGTATGAGGAAATTAAAGATAAGATAAAAGATCTTCCATACAATGAAGATATTTCAAATTTCAAATTACTGACCCCTATCCCAAATCCCAATAAGATAATCTGTCTTGCATTTAATT
>JAUWQG010000153.1 GCA_030611185.1 Nitrososphaerota archaeon | reverse complement strand
TCTACGTAGAATCATTCTAAGATTATATCCTCCACCTACATTGCTTGGAAGTGCTCCATCTGAAATGGCAAAGATTAGTGTTCGCAGATGATCTGCAATGAGATACATTCCTTCTAGAGGTGTAATTATACGATTTACTTGATCATCAGTTAGGCCAGTATTTTTTACTGCATGTTTTCTAACATCAATTAGGTCCTCAAAATTTTCAAGACCTTTTGCAATTTCTGTAAAATATTTTTTTAGCAACACTGAATCTGAATCAATTCCAATCTTCTCAAACAAGTGATTTGTAATTGGACCAAAACAGCAATCATAAGCAGTTGGAGTTCCATTTGTAATCCACGCAAATCTCTCAAGACCTGCACCCATATCAATAACTCTCTGATCAAGCGTGGTGTGTTTTCCTAACTCTCCTTGAAATTCAGTAAAAACAGCATTTCCTAACTCTAAGCCTTTAACAAAATATTCTAGCGATGATCCAAAGGAACCTCCTCCTGCCCAAACGTCTTCTACAAAAACAACTTCTTCTTTTCTAATACCAAATTGTTCAGTTAACAATCTATAATCCAAATCAACACACTCATCTTTCCAGTATCCATCAGAATTTGGAATGCTATGCTGTCCTATCATGCAGAAACTAGAAAAATGTCGTCCTGTAACTCCAACATTTTCCAAGTCCTTGAACCTTAAACAAGTCTGAGGTACAACTAGAGGATTTGATGGAAATTCAAAGACCACTTTGGAGCCCATAACTCTCTGAAAGTCAACAATTGATGCTATTGTAAAATAAAGGTCATCTCGCCATCTGCAAACAACTGGATATCTAGAAACTGAAGCATGTCCATTTTTTACAAAAAATGACTCTACTTCTTTCCAAGACTGTGTATAATCAAACCTCTTTGAAGTTGGAGGATCTCCAATAAACGAGTAGGTATCTGCTGAATCATCAGGACACGTCTCTCGTCCAGAATCTAGTGTCCAAAAGAATCTCTTACATTTAGAGCAGGATTTCCTAACAAATCCCTGTTCTTCAAATAATTTTACCTTATAGTATCTATCAGGATCTGAGGAAAATTCTTTTAGAATCTCTTTTTTATCCAACGAAGAGCCTGAAAGGCTCCGATATTAAGAATTAGCGATAGGAAATAATCCAAACCAAGAGATGTCTTTTCAAGATACTTCTTGTTTGTTATGTTTCTTACAGACTAAAAGATTGCATGGAATTGAAATCAACCACGTATGCTGAAAGTCAAACTAGTTTAGACTTTGATAAACTGATGAAAAATATCGGATTTTATCAAAGATAATCAAAACTTAAGTAATATTTTCACGTACTGATAATAACGAGGAACTGTCGTACCCACTCCGGTAGACAGATACAATAGGAAAACACGGCAAGGAGAAATCCGCTCAAAGTTCGTTTTGTTTTCCGCTTATATCCTCGTTGATTCTTATGAAAATTCTTCATATTGTCTTTGTCAGTCAGAAATTTCTGTAAACCTTGATTTTAAAGTTTTATTTCAAAAAAATCATAAAAAATATGCAAAACAACATTTTCTTGTTTTTAGACCCTCAAATAATACATTAAATACACTACCTAGTCCAATCTAAATGTGTTTGGAAAAAAACCTGAATTAAAAGAAGGATTACACGTTTTCTCTGTCAAAAAAAATGGTGAATATAATGATTTTATCTTTGGAGTAGTCACTGGTTTGCAGGGCAGAAAAGTTGGTGTAAATGGAATTATTGTAAATCCTGTCGGTTTGAAAAATAAAGTCGCTCAAGGAAAAGCAGGAGAGAGATCTGTGGAAATTTTGACAAAACCCAACCCGGATAATGTTATTTTGGCTATGGTTTATAGAGTAGAGCAT
Organism: Nitrososphaerota archaeon; assembly: GCA_030611185.1. Classification (GTDB taxonomy): domain Archaea; phylum Thermoproteota; class Nitrososphaeria; order Nitrososphaerales; family Nitrosopumilaceae; genus Nitrosomaritimum. Next base: position 983 of record JAUWQG010000153.1, on the reverse strand, counting down.
GAAAATTTTGCCGAAGTCTTGGATTTAGACCAAGACAAATGTGATCTAATTCCTCCCAGAATATACCAAATGGTGGATGGATGGATTCGAGAATCATTACCTGAACTTGTAAACAACGTATTGTCCTTGTCAGACGGTCCTGAAAGAGATCAGGCAAAACGAGTTTTAAGCCAAAAGATGGATTCTCTTGTGGATAAAAAACTCAAAAGAACCCTTTATTCAATTTGTAGAAGTCTCAAAATACTAAACTAAATTCATTCAAATCGGAATCTCCATAGTTTTATATTATACTCTAAGAAATTTTTGATACAATGGAATATGTTTATGCTGCTTTACTACTTCACAAGCTACAAAAGGAAGTAAATGAGGTCAACATCAGCTCAGTTGTTAAAGCATCTGGCGCTGAAGTTAATGATGCACAAGTAGAAGCAATGGTAGCAGCACTTGCTGATATCAATATCGAAGATGCAATCAAAGCCGCCCCAGTAGCAGTTGCAGCCGCAGCTCCCGCAGCTCCCGCAGCAGCAGGTGAAGCAAAGAAAGAAGAAAAACCAAAAGACGACGGCAAAACAGAAGAAGCTGCCATGGAAGGTTTATCCTCACTATTTGGCTAGAAGAATTCTCGTTTTCCAAATTTAATTTTAATCTTTTTTCATCAATCTTAATTAGCCCTAATTGCCATTTGATTATGATTGGTTGATTTTTCAATTTCATCTGAAGTTTTTATTTATATTTTAGATCTGTTTGGAACAATGGCATTTGCCGTAACTGGTGCTTTCAAAGCTATAGAACACAAATCTGACTTTGTGGGAATTATTCTTCTTGCAACAATTACTGGCGTAGCAGGTGGGATAATTCGTGATGTGGTGATGGGACAATTTCCAAACTCTATTTCAGATCCCGCATATGTGATAATTACTGTAGCATCAGGTGTATGTATTTTCTTTTTGTATTCTAGGCTGAAAAAACACGGGAATCTATTT
>JAUWQG010000128.1 GCA_030611185.1 Nitrososphaerota archaeon | reverse complement strand
TTTGTCATTGTACACTAGGATTGGAACTCCGATGACGGGAATTATAGTATGAGATGCTATCATACCCGGTAAATGAGCTGCACCTCCAGCACCTGCAATAATTACCTTAAAGCCCATCTTTTCTGCATGTTTTGCATATTCTGCCAATCTAGATGGGGTCCTATGAGCAGAAACAATTTGGTCTTCGTGTTTAATTTTAAATTGATCAAGAATCTCAGCTGCTCCTTCCATGATTCTACTATCAGAACTTGAACCCATGATTATTCCCACCAAGGGTTTTTTTGAATACATGTTTATCAAAAAGTAATATCCGTTATTATCTTTAACAAATAAAAAATAAACGACAAAGGCGTACAAAAAAACATTAGCTATTTTTAATCCTCGACTAATGAGCCTATAATGGGCAAAATTTTAGGAATAATTGGAGGTGGTCAGTTAGGAATGATGCTTACTGAATCCGCAAAAAAAATGCCTGAGCATATTTCGAAGATTATTGTCTTGGATCCTACTGAGAATTGCCCTGCAGCACAAGTAGGAGCAGAACAAATTGTTGCAGATTTTAAAGATGAAAAAGCCATACAAGAATTAGCAGAAAAATCTGACATTATTACATATGAAATTGAATCAGGTGACAGTGATGTGTTAAAATCAGTTGAAAGTAAGGCGGAGATAAATCCCTCTCCTGAAACTTTGAAAATGATACAAGACAAATTTTTACAAAAAACATTTCTATCAGAAAACAAAATCCCCACTCCTGAATTTATTAAAATAGGTTCACTTGATGATTTGCAACAAGGATTAAAGAAATTTGGATATCCATCTTTGTTAAAAGCACGGCGTGATGCATATGATGGACGAGGGAATTTTAAAGTCGATTCCCCTGAGGATAACCAAAAAGCATTTGATTATTTTAAAGGTCAAAATATAATGTTGGAAAAATTTGTTCCATTTAAAATGGAAGTCTCAGTAATTGCTGCAAGAAATACCAAAGGTCAAATCAAAACATATCCTCTGGTTGAAAATATCCATGAACATAATATTCTTCGAGAAACTATAGCTCCGGCAAGAGTTTCAAAGGAAATATCTGATAAAGCGGAAGAAATTGCAAAAGACGTAATGACTGTCCTCAAAGGGGCGGGGGTTTTTGGAATTGAAATGTTTGTAACTACAGATGATCAAATTGTGATTAACGAAATTGCGCCAAGAGTTCATAATTCTGGTCACCACACATTACAATCAAGTGAAACATCTCAATTTGAACAGCATATCAGAGCAATACTGGGTTTAGAGTTAGGTAGTGTAAAACTGCTACATACAACTATAATGTATAATATTTTAGGTTCAAAAGATTTCCAAGGAGAGTATCACCCATTAGAAATTTCAGAAAAGAATGTTTTTCTTAAAATGTATGGAAAAAAGATTTCAAAACCTTTGAGAAAATTAGGACATCTTAATTTAGTGGCAAATCAGGAGGAGTCAATTGAGAACCTAATACAGAAATTAACTGGTCTCAAAGAGAAAACACACATTTTGGCCTTAAAATAAACATCTAAGATAATCTCTGAAATTGCACACGGATGAATCTTTACAAAAATCCAAGAGAAAATAGCTATTTTCTTGTGAAAACATCAGTAACTCAATTTTTTTAAGAGACTTACTGGCCTGGAATAAATTTTATGGTTCCATTTGCCAGTAGGGTGACTAATACTACAGGAATACTCACCCCTACAAGAATTGCAGTCATTACCAAAATATCTCTTTTTTGCATTATATGTAAAAAATTAATTCTGTTGTTGGTTTAATACCTTCTTTAATTTTTAGTTACTTTGAAAATCTGCAAAATCCTTATTTTTATACAATCTTCAGGAAATTTGTGAATAATCAAGAAAGAAAGATGTAGAAAACGTCATTAATGACGCTCTAAAATATGAAGAGAATTTGCAACACGATGAAAATGAAAAACCTGCTACGTTTGTAAATAAAAAACAAGCAAAATCAATAGAACACAAAGATCGTATTTTAAACGACAAAAATGAAAATCCTAAAACATTTGCTGAAAATTTATGAAATCATTTATTCTAATAATGATACTTTTGATAGAGTAAACTTCCTGATTGTCTAATAGGTTTATTAATAAATTCAAAAGAATTCCAACTATGGTTTCAATCCCACATTTACTTTCAGGAATTTCAATAATCCTTTTGGTAATTTATGGAATAGATGTTCTTGTAGGTGGAGGTGGAGCCGGTGAAGGATTTTTGCCATTTGATGCAATGACAAGGGGAATAGGATTTGGATTTCCCCCAATAATTCTGTCATTTGTGGTTTTTTTTATGTCTAAAAATCCGCCCTTCAAAGGTTTGGGAATAATGCTGATAATTACGGGAATTTTAATTGTTATCGGAGGTTTAATTTCTATATCAAGCTCTGGAGAATCTGAAAACACAGCTAGGATGGCTGGTGAAGGGGGTAGTTTGATTGCAATTGGTGCAATCATAATTGGTCTAGGGGTGATAAAGATAAAAAAATCTCAAACCAAGGTTGCCTAAATGACTAATTGCCAAAAATGCGATGATGATGTCTCCAAAGTATATGACTGTGAACATACAGAGTTTGAAGAATATTGAAAAGAATGCTACACAGAACTTCATTATTACCTGACAGAAAAAAAATAAGACTATATTGTAGTTTTTAAATTTAGAAAATGCTAGTAAAGATCAATGTTTGCAATATCATCCATCTTAAGAATAAAATTTAGTGCGCATCATGTTTTTCTTTTATCTTCAACTTCTTTTTCTATAGTTCTAATACATTCATGGCACATCACAGATTTATCTGACAAGTTGCGTATGGTGTCATTGTTTTGAAATTCTGAATTATATGTTTCACCTATGACTATTTTGTTAGTCCATACTTCATAATCTTCTTTCTTTTTTGCACAAACAAAACAATTCATAATTTTTGCAAATATGGATTTGACTTAAGGATATTGCGAAAATTTAGACATTTTAAATCCTATCCATATGCTTAAGTTACTAATATGAACACATTAGGTATGGGTAAATCTTTAGGAGATTATAATATTGAAAAATCATCCTCGTTTGACATTAATAATATCAAATGGTCACAAAAAAAACCAATTGATACTGAGAAGTCAAAAAATAAAAAGAAAGCATCCAAAAACACGTCGTCATCTAATATTATTTACGCTCAGAAAACTAAAAAAGCAGAATCTTTTGTTAAGAAAGTTTTCAAAGTAGAGTCGATTGTAGAGCCTGAAAAATCCAAAAATAAAAAGAACCAAACTGTTAAAAAATTCCAAAATTCATCAGCTAGTAATTGTAAAATCAAGCAAGGATTTATCAGACCTGCAAGATAACCTAGATCAAAATAGACATTAATTATAATAC
>JAUWQG010000045.1 GCA_030611185.1 Nitrososphaerota archaeon | reverse complement strand
TGGAGGTCGCGGGTTCGAAACCCGCCCCCGGCATTCCCAAGGTATTAAACTAAAACAATGATACTCCCTCAAAACACTTTGAGGGCATCAAACTACAATGCTGTAATTGAGTTTTGAAATTATTTTTTGGGAAGGATGAGAATTAAAAAATTATGGCTCTCATGTGGTTTAGGATATTGTCATTTTTTAACCAAAAATTTTCTTTGGTTTAAATATCAAGAAAGAGATCATTCTATATGGTACAACTACAAGTTACTAATGAGACAATGACTCAAATTAAAAAAATAGTATCAACTATTGGAATTTCAGTAACAAGGATTGACCAATAGGTTAGTGAGAAGGAAGGATATAATTTCATGGTAATAGACAATTTCAATAACAAATCAACATGTACACGTTGTGGAAAAAATTCTTTATTGACTGACGAAGTCACAGGAGAACAATTTTGTGGAAAATGTGGTTTTGTAATTACTGAGAAATCGCAAGAAACTGGTCCAGAATGGAGATCATTTCAAAAAGATGGTGGTTCGGATCCTGCAAGAACTGGTGCACCATCATCACTTACGATACATGATAGGGGGTTATCTACAGTAATCAATCCAATAAACAAGGACTCTTCAGGAAAACCACTATCTACATCTATGAAAAGCACAATTGAACGTCTTAGAACTTGGGATAGTAGAAGTCAAGCTTCTAAACCCGTTGATAGAAATCTTAGGCAGGCCTTTAGCGAATTAAACAAGTTAAAAGACAAGCTTGTAATTTCTGCAAATGTTCTTGAAAAAGCTGCTTATATTTACAGAAAGGCATTGGAGAGAAAACTAGTTCGTGGAAGATCCGTTTCCGCAATGATTGCTGCATCTCTTTATGCTGCATGCCGAGATGCTGAAACACCTAGAACTCTAAAAGATGTTTCTGTTGCTGCTAATGTTAAACGAAAAGATATTTCGAGATGTTACAGATTATTGCATCAAGAATTAGATCTAAAAATGCCCGTTGTAGATCCAATTCAATGCATCTCAAGGATTTCAAGCAAACTTAAGATCACAGAAAAAGTAAAACGATATGCAGTCAAAGTGCTTCAAGAAGCACAAGAGCGTAAAGAGTTAGCTGGAAAGGATCCAATGGGACTTGCAGCAACTGCATTATACATGTCCTGTGTTAAAAATGGATTTTCAATTACCCAACGAGAAGTGGCAGAGGCTGCAGGAGTTACAGAAGTTACAATAAGAAATCGATACAAGGGATTAAAATTAAGCCAACAGATGAACTCTGTAGTGATATAATTTTAGAGATTTATCGTTCTGCTTGAATAAAAATAAAATCAATGAAAAGATGAATTGCCCAGTTTGTGAACACACGTACTCGTGGCACAGAAAAACCACATCCGGCAGAATGTGTGATTTTCTAGGATGTTCATGTGTACTTGAAAATTAGAATATATTTTAAAAATTATTTTTTGGGAAGGATGAGAATTAATCTAGAAATCTAATATGAGTCTCAATAACTTTATCAGCCAATTCATTAATGTCCACGCCAAGATCCGTTGTCAATAAAATCACTCTGTCATCATCTAGAGGAATTGTTATTCGATTAACTCTACCATATTGAGCCATTGCAAACTTTGGTTCAGCAATTTTAAAACTCATATTTTTACGAAGAATCCATCTATTTTGAGCATCAATCATTGACGATTTGATTTCCTCATCTGAAAGATTTCTCCGTATCCCCTCTCTTAATTTTGCCCTAAATTGTCCATCATAGGCTGCTACCAACCTTATGTTGGGATCAATCTTCATGACTCGATCAAAAAATTGCCCATAATCCAAATTGCTTACTAGTTTTGACATATTCTATTACCCCATACTGTAACATTGAAAATGTTACATAAAGTTAACCTTCAATTTCAAGAAACAATAAACAATTGTTCACTTATTACAGATACTAGATAAACTCGTTAACACCTGGGAATGGTTGGAATATCAAACCAATTTAACAAAACCTGCCCCCGGCATTCCTAAAATATTGAATTAACACTGAAAAACTCTTAATTCAAAGATCAATGAAAAATTTTCATGAATGATGATAATTTTCCCTCCCAATGTCATCCACATATTGAAATTAAAAAGAAACAGGCATGCAAATATTGCCCTGAAGACAAATGTCTGTTAGATTGTAAGATTTGTAATCCCAAATTTGTCAACAAATCCTCTTGCGATTGCTGATTTTTTTGGTAAAAGAGTTATTTTTTAGTAGAAAGAATAATTTTAAAAAATTGCAATAAATCTTCAATAAACAGACTCACAAAAAGGACAGACCAATAAATGCCCCTCTAGTTTCAAAGGAACTTCGACTAATTGCTTTATACAATTGGGGCATTTGGTAAATCCTCCCATAACACTGCTAAAAAATTATTACATATAGTTTGATGTCAGTTAAGTTTCTTTCACACATTCACATCGAATAGTGTATTATTCAGAAAAGACTAATCTGTCCAGGTTTTGTGAATAAAACACGCATGATGATTTCATAAAAAATCTGTTAATTTTTGAAATATTTAGATTGTAGACATACGATTTGATAGGTTGTTTATCATTTATTTTGATTCAAACTTTGATTAAAGAAACTAATTGGTTCTAATCTAGTTTTATCCAGTAGAGAAGGTTGGATCTTTGTAAATAACCTCATTTAGAAGTGCATCAAGAATTTGCTTTTGACCACCAGCATTATCAATAGTCACTAATAAAATTCGATTTTCAGACAACGGCATTGTTACTCTTCGTAGTTTTTCATAAACTGCAATTGTGTATAGTCCTCGTCCAATCTCATCAACATGCTTCATACGAGATTTCCACGCAGATGCCGCATGACGCAAAGTGTCTTGAGTGGATTCAGGAGACAAGAAAAGATTTGCCCCTTCTCTTCTTTTTGATGCAAGAAGAGTACCATCCAAATCACTAATAGCTACAAATCTAATGTTCTCATCAATTCCCAATATTCGGTCCATTTGACTTTCATCAGACAATTATATCACAATTAGTCAAATGTCCTAAAATTTAAAGATAGTTCTTAATCTTGGAATTGAATTATTGTGATTATGCTAAATCTCTCAAATATTTTTAAACTAAACTAGATCAGAATCTTTCATTTTGAAATTAAACGAACAATAAATATTCAAAACAAAATAATTTTGATTTTAAGTTGGGAAAATGGTTTTATGTGCAAAGTATTTGGAGTAATTATGGGATTATTTTCCAGCAAAAAAGAGATGGTGATTTCCAATATTTGCCCAAAATGTAATATGACATTTTCAGATCCCGAGAGAACAATACGCCACATCGCAAAAGCCCATAAACCAAAGAAGAAATTTGAGTGCAACTCGTGTGGCTAGAAATAGGTAGTTTCAAAATGAGTCAACAAGCCATTATTTTATGTCCCTTATGTCATATCCAAACAGAAGAAATTAAGACATTTGTGAGACAACGAATAGGTTTTCTGGCAAATTGTTCTGGAAAAATGATTGAAAAGACAATATGTAAAAAATGTGGAAAAATTGTTAGGCCATAGAACCAATTCAAACTTTAAAGACAAAATAAACATCAGCTCCTTGATTCTTGTTTTAATTTTAGGTGTGGTGTTTGTAATGTTTTATCTAATTGAAGATTTTGAAACTGCACAAATCGTTGCATATCCCTTAGGATTTACTTTTTTAGTATGGTTTGCAACGCGGAGAAATGGTTGTGGTAGTTGTAACCAAGTTTCAAATTAGTTTGTTGAAAAAAATTTTTAGTTTTGATTTTTGTAATATAGTTTTATGACTTTATCTACTATCTGATTGGTATCTGCATCTTTTTCAGTACTTACTAGGAGCAAATTGTCATCTCCAAGATAAAATGAAAATCGTTTTATCTTATCGTATTCGGCAAGTGTGTAAATTGTTTTTCCAAGCCATTTTGACATTTCCTTGCGTGCTTTCCAATCCATAACAGATAGGTTGACCAATTCGTTCTCGCTATGATCAGAAAGTAAATTTGATACTCCTTTACGTATTCCACCTCCAAGACGAACAGCCCATTCGTCATATGCAGTTGCAAATCGGATTTTAGGGTCAGATTCCAAAATTTGTGTACAGAAATTTTCGTAATTCATCATTCTTCAATATCCTTTTAATTATTAGAGTTTTATTGGTGTTTAGATAATCAAACCCAAATTTTGGAGGGTATTTTAAAAAATATAATATAATTGAGCCTAGACTAATCTATTCGCTGGCTTTCAGAGATTTTCCAGCAATGATCATAGGTAAACAAATCAGCTCCACCCAATCTATCAATCCAATTTGGAAGTGTAGCATCAGTGCATTGTTGGGTAATTGTATCGGCATAAACTTGGAAGACTAGCCAAATATTTTCAAATCCCACTTTTTGACCTATTTCCATAAAATCAACTTGTTGATTTGCAAGTCCCGCATTTTTTTGAATGTCATCAAAATATTCTTTTTGTATTTGGACATCTTCAGGAGTTCCTAATCGAGTCAAATGACCTCCGATAAAAGTTTCAAAATCATATTCTAAAATTTTATCATGTGCATAAATGAAAAATGGAACATCCTCTGCCATTGCTAAATCCTTGAATGGAACCCATCCAGGAAATACAACATCAACTAGCATCAAGACCTTTTGCTGAGGTGCATAAATGAAAATATTTCCAGGAGCATGCATCGGTCCATGATATTCTAATTCTAGTATTTGATTTCCTACCTCTAATGTGTATTTTTCTTCAAAGGAGATAGTTGGAACAGGTCGATTAGGATCATTTCTAATTTCTAATTTTTCAGCAGTCAACTTGTGTGCAATAATAGTTGCATCCTCAGGAAACATACTTGCAGCACCAATATGATCATTATGCGCATGACTGTAAATTACATGAGTTATAGGCTCATCAGTTACTTCTTCAATAGCTTTTAGATAATTTTGTCCAATTGATGGAGGAGCATCAACTACAATTACACCCTCTCCGGTTACTAGAAACATTCCTTGGTATGCCCCTTCAGTTACCCAGTAAAGTCCTTCACTAATTTCCTCTACAAGATATCCTTTGGAATAATCAATTTGAGGACCTTTGGCATTATCTGGAACTGGTGCAGATGAAGTCATTTTTTCAGGATGTATGGCAAATGTCTCAGAGGGAATTTCTACAGGTTCAGCAATGCCTGAATTGAACCATTTTTCTGCAGTAGGTGGATTCAAACAAGCATATTTTTCAGCATTTACTCTGTAAACAAGAGTTTTCCCATCTTTACAAAACAAATCAGATTCTTCACCAAATGAATTCTGAATTGTAAACATACTTACAAAAAGTAATAAGAAAAAGATTATTGCAAATTTCATAGTTCTAACTTTGTAATGTGGGACTTATACCTTTACTCAGGTATTTCTAATGTTAGTTATTAGAAAAATTGTCTATTGAAGAAATGTTTGACAAATTGAGGATAGAAATTCCCGTTTCTAAAATCTGAAAGTATTCTAGTGTTAAACTAATCATAGCAAATGCAAATGCAATAAAGGCGATGAGAATTGCTATTGTTACTCCTTTCATATGTAATTATAGATGAATTTGCTGTTTTATTTTTCTAGGTTTAATCCTATAGGCAAAATGGATCAATTTATGGATAATTATGGTCTAGATTCTAATCTTACTTTGATATGAACTCCATTACCATGAGCACGAAGATCTTGGTTTATCTCTAAAATTTTCCATTTTTTTTCTTGTAATAAAATTTCACTAGTAGAATTAGTTTTGAAATGATCTATCAAATGAGGGGGTAAATCCTCAAATCTATTGTACTTGGCTATACTTTTTTCTTTACCTTCTTTCCATTGTGTAAATTCTATAAGCGTAGCTTCAAAAAAATCATCATGTGGCATTTCTCTTTATTCAATAAAATGAAGTTTTAACTGTTAGTTCGTTTTCAAAACATCACAAAGTAGATTTGAATTTATTCGAGTAAAGATTTCATATTGACAATACGGAAGAACCTTTCAATCATAACTCACCTAATAGAGGATTGGCATATCTCTCTGTTCAAATTGAACAAACAGAGGGTTATGATCTTCATCAACTAGGTAATTTAATGAATATTCTACACGTGGATGATTCTCCAGAAATATGTCAGCTTTATGCAGATATGCTATCCATGGGAGACCATAATGTTGAGAGTGTAAATGATGGAAGAAAAGGATTAGAGTTTGCTCTAAAAAATGATTATGACCTGATTTTGCTTGATGTTTGTATGCCAAAATATAGCGGAATGGAGTTTATTCATGATTTAAAGGCCAAAAGACCATCAGAGATAAAAAAAGTGATAATCGTAAGTGTGTTGGAATTAACTGAAAATCACAAAAAAGAGCTTTTGAATTTTGGAATTCATTCAGTTGAAGAAAAACCATCAACTATTCAAAAACTTGAAACAATAAAGAAAGATTTGTTGTTACGTAATTAATGATTGATTATTAGATACAGAATTTTTAAAATTCAAATGATTTTTAAGATTATATGTTTAGTCGATGTATTTTTTTTCAGACTTGTCTAGTTTATCCTCAACTTTTCTAATTACCTTGTATAGTGTGGGAAGATTTGAGGATATAAGATCAGATGGAAAAAACAAATCCCCATACCCTTCTCCCTCTCTGTCTATCAAACTATTACTTTCTAAAACTTTGATGTTGTGTTGTATTGTTTTGTAATCCATTTCTAATTTTTTTGAGAGTTCCAATGTATTCATTGGCTCCTCTGTAATTGCACAGATAATTCTCATCCGTGTATATCTACCGCTCATTCCAGTAAAAACTGAAGAAAATAATTCCTTCATGTGAGGATCTTCTTTGATATCTTCATAACTTGGAACATCCTTGAAAATTTTATTTCTGCAAAGAGATTCAAAGGGCATTACCTATTATCCATGAACTTTGAATTTAAAACTAGTTCTTAATTGGGATCTTTTTTTCATCATATACGTTTGATAGTCTCGTAATGTCTCGTGGGAAAAATAAATCTACAAACCAATCGATACTCACCCTGATTTTTTTCTCAGTGGTAGGCAAAGTAGAGAGATAGTATTGTTTCCAAATTAGCCAGGCTAAAAATCCTCGAAATTCATGTCCAAAAAGTAGAGCCACACCATCTTTTTTGCCTATCTTTGCCATGGAACCCTTTGTGTCATAAACAAAATCCCGTTGGAAACCAATTCCTTTTACCTTGTTTTCTAAATTTTCCGCAACAGTTGATGCTTGTCTGATGGCATGTTGAGCAGTGGGAGGATAT
>JAUWQG010000057.1 GCA_030611185.1 Nitrososphaerota archaeon | reverse complement strand
GGGTCTCCTTGGTCTGCCTCTATCAGTTTTTTTATGCGTAAGATGGCATCTGGTGTGGATATCTGTGGTATTTCTGAGCTCAATTAGGCTAGAATGTCTTAAAATCCAGTTTAATATCGAAGTCAGAAAAATCGCATAATTCGGTGTTAAATTGTTTATCAAAATTCTGTTTATTTTATTTTAAATTATTTGATAATCTCAAAAATACTAAAAAAGTTAAGATCTTTAATATAATTTCAAATCATCAAAATTTGCTGATAAATAATTTAATTTTTGAATAAATTTTAATACAAGATATGAATTTATGAATTATTGGATTTAGATAAACTGTATAATGATGTCATGGCAATTGACTCTTCAATTAGATATGTTGCAATCCAAAATAGCTCCGGTGAAAAGATGTATGGGGGTTTTAAAGAGGGCATTTCTCCTATCCTCAATGCTGATGAACTAATAATGATGCATTACTATGCTAGTCAAAGATGGCAAACAAGAAAACATATTGAGCACAAATTAGGAAATACTCGATATGCAATGGCAGAATATGACAAATTAAAACGCATTACATTTCCAATAGATGACAAACATCTGTTGATGCTAACTACTGAAGTTAGCGCTAACCATACAAACATTATTAATAAAACTCTCAAGTTATTGCTAGACACATCAAAGAAAGATTAATTCTTCCCAAAAATTAATTTTAAATCAATTATTTTTGTAATTTCATTATAACTTCATTTGAATTATTCGCTAAATATTTTTAGAAATAGTTCCTTCAATATAGCTCATAACCTGGGGATACACTAATTCGGAATCATTCCCATCTGATATCATGTGAAAAATAATTGAAATCATTTCTTGGATGACAAGATGTTCATCTTTATACAAAGTTCTTTTAGCATTTTTAATTGAGTCTAAAAATGTAAACCCGTTATCTACTTGAAGTAAACTTCTAAAAAGTTGAACACATGTGGATATCTTTTCATCTACATCTTTATGCCGATAGTCATTTTTTATTCTTCTAATCCTGTGTTGTAGGATTTGATACTTTTCATGAGATATTCTTTCCATTAGTTGAATTGATTTTTTTTGATAATTTTCAGTAATGCTGTAGAACTTTTTATTCCCAATTTGAGATACTGTTAGGATGTTCTTCTCAATTAATTGATTTTTTGTCTTCTCAAAGGTAGTTTTTGCCATGTATTTGGGGACAATTGATTTTATCAGGGCATTATGGTGTAGATTTGGATTATTTTTTATCTCCTCTAATATTGCTCTCTCACGCTCAAATGAAGTTTCTTCACGCTCAAATTGACTCATCATATCTAGGTCGACCTACTCTAGACGTGTCAATTTTAGGGGATAATTTACCCACTTGAAAATTTTTCACTAGAGTGATAATTCTTGAACCCTTCTTCAACGATCATAATTACCCAATTCGTTAAAATCCAATTTTAATATCTGTTCATAATAGATATTGTCCAGTAGGTTATTATCTAAATTTTTTAGGTGAACCATATGGAATTAATTAAACAAAATTCTCCTGTATTATTTTTCTTTAATTCATCAAAAAAATGGCTTGCCAAGGTCTCAAGAAAAGAACTACTTCATACTCACATTGGAATCATAAAACATGCAGATGCTATTGGAAAAGAATACGGCTCTAAACTAATTACAAACAAGGACAAGTATGTGTATCTTCTGAAACCAACAATGTATGATTACATTATGAAAATTCAACATGGGACCCAAATAGTATATCCAAAAGATCTTGGATATATTGTTGCAAGAGCTGGAATACAAAACAACCAAAAAATTGTAGAGATTGGAACTGGAAGTGCATCATTAACATCATTTGTTGCAAGTATAGTAAAACCACGTGGACATATCTACACATTTGATATCAATGAAAATTTTATGAAAATAGCTGCCAAGAATTTGAAAAAATGTGGCATGGAAAAATATGTTACACAAGAAAATTTGGATATTAAAACTGTAAAAAAAGTTCCAATAACTGATGCAGATGTAGCTATAATTGATCTTGGTGATCCTTGGACGGTAATTCCACAAGTTCGTCAAATGCTAAAGGGTAGTGGTGCTGTTTTTGCTATCTGTCCTACAATGAATCAATTAGAGAAACTAACAATGTCACTAGTTGAAAATGAATTCACTGACATTGAATCAACTGAACACATACTGAGAACTATAGAAGCAAGAGAAGGAAAAACTCGACATTCATTTCAAGGGATAGGTCATACTACTTACCTGTGTTTTGCAAGAAAGGCGTTTTTTGACAGAAAACCAAGGAAAAAATCTGAATCTAAACCAAAAACTGAAAAAAGAATACCTGAAAAGAAAGCCACAAAAACAACCAAAAAAACAACTAAAACGACTAAAGCAAAAAAAGCAAAACCTACAAAATCAAAGTAAAAAACAAGATTTATTCCTCTAAAATCTACTCATATGGTATTGACCTCACAGCAACTTTCCTCATCGATAATCAAAAAATTCATTCCTGGAAGAAAATCTGACTCTCGGAAGGGAGAAAACGGGATTGTTTTGGTAGTTGGAGGCAGTTACATCTATCATGGTGCACCCATCTTATCTTCAATTGCTGCCCTACGTTGTGGAACTGACCTGGTATACACATCTGTTCCCAAAATTAACGTCTCTGCAACTCGTGCAATATCTCCTAATCTGATTGTAATTCCTCTAGTTGATCAAAAACTAACAAGAGGTGCTGTAAACAAATTACTCGGTGTGATTCCCAGAAATTTAGATTCTGCAACAATTGGAATGGGGCTGGCTGTTCAAGAAAAAAATGCGTTACTACTTTTGATAAAATCTCTTTTAGATAGAGACGTTAGATTGTCCCTTGATGCAAGTGCATTAATTCCAGAAATACTTCCATTGCTATCTGACAAAAATGTAGTTGTAACTCCACATGCTGGTGAGTTTAAGAGATTATTTGGAGATACGCCATCAAATTCTAAAAAAGAAAGAATATCCCTTGTAGAAAAAAATGCTAAAGATAATGGAGTTACTATTCTTTTGAAAGGTTCAACTGATGTAATATCTGATGGCAAAAAGACGTTTCTTTACACAAAAAAAATCCCAGCAATGACCGTAGGTGGAACAGGTGATGTACTTTCTGGATTAACTGCAGGAATGCTTGCAAAAAATCGTAATTCTCTAGAGTCCGCAGCAGCAGCTACTTTCATAAATGGACTAGCTGGAATGGCTGTTCAAAAGAAATTAGGTCTGCACATGACTTCAATGGATCTTTTAGATGAGATTGCAAGTGTAATGAAACCCTTTGATAAAATTATGTGATTAGATTGAAGCCACTCAAACATGTAGATTCTAATATGAATAATTTAATCTCTGATTTACAAACTCTGATTCGTCAACCAAGTATATCTGCAAAAAATGAAGGAATTGAAGAATGTGCAAAACTCGTTAAAAAAATACTCGACAAATCAGGAATTAAATCTGAAATTTTACGGCTGAAAAAAGGTATAGCACCAATCGTTTATGGTGAAATAAAATCAAAGAAAAACAAATCTAAAACTTTAATGTTTTATAATCACTATGATGTGCAACCAGCTGAGCCCTTTGAATTGTGGGATGATCCTCCCTTTAGTGGAAAATTAAAGGGAAATAAAATTTTTGGCAGAGGTGCAACTGATGATAAAGGAGAACTAATCACTAGAATCAAGGCAGTAGAGGCATACCTGAAAACGACTGGAGATGTTCCATGTAACATCAAATTTGTAATTGAAGGTGAAGAAGAAACAGGGAGTGCTCACATTGATCATTATCTCAAAAAATACAAAAAGAAATTTGCTTGCGATGGAGTAATTTGGGAATTTGGATACGTTGATTCTAAAAATAGACCCATAGTTGGCTTAGGAATGAAGGGATTACTTTTTGTAGAGTTATCCGTCAAGGAATCCATCCTAGATGCACATTCGAGTTTAGCTGTCTTAATTAAAAATCCTGCATGGCGTTTAATCGAAGCGGTAAAAACTCTCAGGAATTCCGATGGAAAAATTCTCATTAAAGACTGGTATCGTGAAGTAAAACCCTTTTCAAAAAGAGATTTGAAACTTATTTCGAAAGAGCCTTTTGATGAAAAATTCTTCAAAAAAGAATTTGGAATAAAATCATTTGTTGCAAACAAAAAAGGACTTGATGCAAAAAAGGCCCTTGTTGGTGGTGCAACTTGTAATATTGCTGGATTTATTTCAGGATATACTGGAGATGGTGCAAAAACTGTTCTTCCTGGAGATGCACTAGTAAAAATTGACTTTAGACTCATTCCTCAAATGGATCCTAAAAAACAAATTCGAAGATTAAGGACACATCTTAAATCAAAAGGATATTCTGATGTCATGATAAAGGTATATCATGGAGAGGCAGCTGCTAGAACCAATTCGTCTGATCCTTTTGTATCTCAAGTAGAGGCAGCTGCAGATGAATCATTTGGCAGCTCAATTCTGAATGTTTCAAATGCTGGTACTGGTCCGATGTATTCTTTTGTCGACAACCTTGGTGCTCCTTGCATCTCCATTGGAAGCACCTACATGTTTTCTAGAATTCACTCTCCAAACGAATTTGCAAGAGTTGATCTATTAAAAAAGACTACAAAATGCATTTGTCTTATCATGGATAAATTTGGCAAAGTCTAGCTCCATGACCTCATAATAGGGAGAAAGCCCTTTATTATGCCACGAAATTATTTGAATTATGTCGATGTACATGCCGGGTGCAACTGCGGTTGGAATTACCTTTGATGGCGGTATCGTTCTTGCCAGTGAAAAAAGGATCGCATTTGGAAATTTCCTTGTAAGTAAATCAACTAAAAAGACCTTTGAGATTACTCCAAAAGTAGGTGCAACATGTGCTGGTCTTGTAGCTGATATGCAGATTTTATCATTACAAATTGCAGCTTTGGCTAAAATCCGAAATATGGAGCTCAAAAGAGATGTTCCTCCAAATTCTGTCGCTAAAATGATGTCAAATATGATGTATGAGCGAAGATATTTTCCATTATTGACTCAGGTAATAGTTGGTGGTGTGGTTGACAAACCTGTTTTGTATACTCTAGATCCACTAGGTTCAGTTCTACCAGATGAATATGCTGCAGTAGGAACAGGAGCTGAAATGGCTCTAGGTGTCTTGGATCCGCAATTCAAGGCAAACATGTCTGAGGATGAGGCAGTAGATTTGGCAAAAAAAGCAGTACGTTCAGCAGCACTTAGAGATTCTGCAAGTGGAGATGGTCTTGATATTATGGTAATCACTAAAGATGGTATCAAAGAATCATCTGAGAAAATAACTGCCTAGATTTTCGGCCAAGTTTCTTAAATCTATTTCAGTACAAAATCAATTATTGAAACATTTTTTCATAAAATTTTATTTCACTACAAAAGTTTTTTCATTTTGGAATCTTTCACCATTGCTATTTGAAAACTCACCTGTTGCAACATATGAACCAGGTTCGATTAAAATTAACTCTAGAGTTGTTACATCCAGATTGATATCTTCAAAATCTTTGATAATTTCCTCTGAGCAATCAATATCTATTGATTTACCCTCAATCTGTTTATCTTCTTTCTTTATTTGTACCTCATAAGATCCGCAATCACTACCATACCCTTTGAGGAATAACGTAAGTTTTAGTTCTTCACCTACAGAATACTGTTTTTTAATTCCTGATAATCCAATTTTATAAAATGCTTCTTTATCGGGTTCCTTGAAATAATCTGATGCAAAAACTGTTGAAATAATTACAATAGACATTATTGTAAGAAGAATTTTAGAAATATTTTTCATCAAATTTATAAAAAAAATCTTTTGTAAATAAAATGTACGAAGTATAAAATTAATTTAAAATTAAATTTTGTATTGGAAAGATTGAATGGTAAATCTATTATATTATGCCTAAAATGAGGTTACAATGACTGAAAAATGTCAAAATTGTGGAAAACCACTTGAGGATTCTTTACTTACTCACTGTTCTAACGAATGCATTTTTGTAGGTTATCTAAAATCCCAATAGACATCTAAACGATCATGAAGAACTAAGCGTTTTTCCTATTTCCCAAAATCTGTCTGAAATATAATGTAAATTTTTTATTACTTC
>JAUWQG010000080.1 GCA_030611185.1 Nitrososphaerota archaeon | reverse complement strand
GATACTATGCATTATACTTCTTCGTTTTTATCGTTTGCACTGGCAGGTTTTCCCATTCCAATAGTTTTGGTGGGTTCACAAAGATCATCTGATCGAGCTTCATCAGATGCAGCACTTAATTTGATTGGAGCAACAAAATTTATCACAAAAAGCAATCCAAAAGGAATTTACATTGTCATGCATCATGATGAAAATGACAACACAATAGCATGTCATTTAGGAACTAGAGTTAGAAAAAATCATACTAGTAAAAGAGGGGCTTTTCAAACAATTGGAGACAATCCAGCTTTTATAATTACAGAAAACCAAATTCAGAAAAACTTTTCTGAAGATTATTTTAAAATTAATGAATATCAACCAAAAATCAATTTAGACACTAAAGTTGCTTTAGTGAAATATCATCCTGGATATAACCCGAATTTGTTGAATCAAATAATCGAAATGGGATTCAAAGGGATTATTTTTGAGGGCACTGGATTAGGTCACATTGGAAAAACAATGTATGAAAGCGTGAAAAAAGCAAACGAGAAAGGAATTTTTCTAGGTATGACATCTCAGTGTATTGATGGTAGAGTAAGGATGACTGTATATGAAAGTGGTCGTGATTTACTGGATTTAGGCATAATTCCATTAGAAAATATGATTCCAGAGGTGGCACTTGTAAAGGCAATGTGGGTTTTTGGTAATTATCAGGATTCTGAAGAAATAAAGAAAATTATGTTGCAAAATATTGCCTCAGAATTAACAGATTAGGAGAGATAGAATGCCTGAATTTTCAATTAATGACGTAGGAGTTAAAGTAGGATTGGAAATACATCAGCAGCTAGCTACTAATAAAAAATTATTTTGTAATTGTACACCAATTGAAACTGAAGAATATTCAATTAAATTTCAAAGAAAATTAAGAGCTGCTAAAAGCGAATTAGGAGAATATGATCCAGCAGCATTATTTGAAAAATCAAAATCAAAATCTATTATGTATTTTGCAAATCCTGAAAGTAGTTGTCTTGTAGAACAAGATGAAGAACCACCTCATGAATTAGATGTAGATGCTAAAAGGATTTCATTAATTATTGCATCTGCTTTAAAATCAAAAATTTTTAGTGAAGTATACCCAATGAGAAAAACTGTAGTGGATGGTTCCAATACTACTGGATTCCAGCGTACAATGTTAATTTCACAAGGAGGTTATTTTGAAGTTGAAGGAAAAGAAATAGGAATTCAGTCGATTTGTCTTGAAGAAGACGCCGCAAAAATTTTAGGAGATGAAGGTTCTGTTAGGAAATTTGGGTTAGAACGCCTTGGAGTTCCATTAGTAGAAATTGCAACAGAACCATTTGAGGTAAATCCACAACATGTCAAAAAAATTGCTTTATCATTAGGAAGAATTTTGAGAAGTACAAAAAAAGTTAAACGCGGATTGGGATCAATTCGACAAGATGTTAATGTTTCAATTAAGGACGGAGGGGTAGTTATTGAGGTTAAAGGAGTTCAGCAATTAGAACAGTTAGAAAAAGTTGTAGAATACGAGGCTAAAAGACAGCATGGATTGCTAAAAATATCAAAAAAATTACAAGAAATAGAATGGAGTCCTAAAGATAATGAAAATGGAAGTGTAACTACAGAACAATTTAAAAAATGTAAATCAAAAATCATTCAAAATGCAATAAAGAAAAATCAGGAGATCGTTACAATTGTTTTTAAAAATATGGGGGGAATGTTTGGATATTCACCTTATGAAGGAATACGGTTAGGAAAAGAAGTAGCTGAATTAGTGAGGTTTTTTGGTTTAGGAGGAGTTTTTCATTCAGATGAAATGCCCAATTATGGAATTGAAGAAAGAGACATAGAAAATTTAAAAGAATTTTTAAAAATTACCGATAATGATGCGTTTCTAATTTTAGCTGTTCCATTTGAAATGATGGATATCATTGTTGACCAAATCATTTTAAGAATAGATCATATCAAAAACAACGGTATTCCAATTGATACTAGATTAGCTACCCAAGATGGAGAAACAAAATTTCTGCGTCCAAGACCAGGAGCAGCAAGAATGTATCCAGAAACAGACATTCCACCAATTATTATTTCAAAAAATGAATTAGAACAGGCTCAAGAAAATATTCCAAAATTATGGGATGAATCAATTAAAGAAATACAAAGTAAATATGAAATTAATTTGCAGCTTGCAGAACAAATTTTTGATTCAAAATATATAGAATTATTTGAAAATATTATTAAAAAAATAAATGTTAATCCAACATTTGTTGCTTCAATTTTATGTTCAACAATTACCAATCTTGAAAGAAGTGGTTTAAACTCTACTTTGTTAAAAAATACTGAAATTAGAAAAACATTTGAATTTTTAGAAAAAGAAAAGATTGCTAAAGAATCAATAGAGATAATCTTTGAGAATATTATGGCAGGAAAATCAAGTACTGTAGAAGAGGCTATGAAAATGGCCTCAATTGAAACTGTGAATGATATAGATCTAGAGAAGATTATCCAAGACATTGTGGATAAAAATGAGCAACTTGTTAAAAATCAAAAAGAAAGATCCATTGGTCCGCTAATGGGAATAGTCATGAAGGAATTAAGAGGTAAAGCTTCTGGAGAAATAGTTAACAAGCTTCTGTTAAAAAATATTCAAAAAAAATTGTAAAATAGAAAATATGCGGGAAGTGGGATTTGAACCCACGAACTCCTAAAAGATAAGGATCTGAACCTTACACCGTTGGCCAGGCTGGGTGACTCCCGCAATTTGAAACTTGAAAATCTAGAATAAGTTTCTTTATTACCCAGTTTTTTAAAATGGGTTTTAGTAAGTTAGCGTGATTAAATGAAATTTAGAGAAATTTATTGCAGTAATTGTAAAAAGATGTTAGGTAGGTATAATACAAAATTTTATGATAACGATAAAATTTCAGAGGTATTAAAGTCTAGACATTCATCACATATTCGGAAAGGTCATAGAGTAATAGTCAGAGATTTTATCGAGAAAACCTAATCAAATTTTTGCACTTAGTTGATTAACAGCATCAGAAAGTGAAAAGATTCTTTGATCTTTGGTAGGAATATGTCTATTCCAAGGTTGAGAGTAAAGAAAGAAATTTTTCTTGTTCTCTACAAATTTTTTTGCATTTAGTGGAGAATCATCAATAAAAAGATCGTAATCTAAATCTGCTTTCATTGTTCCATCTATTACTGAAACATAATTTTCATAAACTACCCCATGAAGTTTAAGCCAATTTTTCACAAAATTATCAGTAGATAATTCCCTAGCAGTAACTATATCAACTTGGCCAAATTCAGATAAATTTTTAGTGGTTTGAGACAAATTAGGCTCCATTGGAGGAAGAGAATTCCAATTTTTCCAACACATGGTTAATTCTTTGTAAAAGTCGTATCTGTTTATTTTGAATTTTTTCCAAAAATCCCAATTGGTGATTTCTTCTTTAGAAATTGGAGGTCTTATTTTGTTGCTATAAATTAACCAAGACTCGATAACATCTGCTATTACTCCATCAACATCTAAAGCAATTTTCAATTTAATTACCAATTATTCAAATGATTTTTGAAACTCTTCTAAAAGATTTTTTTGATGTTTGCTGAGTTTTTTTGGGATATTAATCATAACTCGTACATATTGATCTCCTCGTCCTCTAGAATTCATTCGTGGTAATCCTTTTCCTTTGAGTTTAATGATAGTATTTGGTTGACATCCAGAATCAATTTTTATTTTTTCAGTTCCATTTAAAATTGGAACAGTTATCTCTCTACCAAGAGCACCATCAATCATAGATACATTTTGATCATAAAAAATATCTGCATCATCTCTTTTAAATTCTTGATGAGGTTGAACACGGATCCTAACAATTAGATCACCATTAATACCACCAGGGATTTCGTCACCTTCATTTGGAATTGTATAATCTCCATTATCAATACCAGGAGGAATATCAAATTCTATTTTTTTGGTTCCTTTTTTCTTACCAATTCCTTTACATTCAATACAAGGGTTTTCAATAATTGATCCTTTTCCACGACATGAGGAGCATGGTACAACTGTTACAAAAGAAGCAAAGCCCATGTTTTTGCTTTGACGAACTTGACCATGGCCATTGCAGTTATTGCATGTTTTGGCGTTAGTTCCAGGTTTGCAACCAGAACCATTGCAAGTATTACATTCAATATTTTTTTCCAATTCAACATTCATTTTTTTTCCAGAAAGAACATCCTCTAAAGTAATAGAGGTTTCATAAAGGAAATCAGAACCTCTTTGTTGTTGTGCCCCAAAACCGCCTCCTCTACCAAATATTGATTCAAAAATTGAATCAAATCCTCCTCCAGAACGTCCAAAAGTGTCACTGAAATTAGCACTGGCACCTTGGAAAATATCATCTGTACTATACCTACCGTCTACCCCTGCATGGCCATGCTGGTCGTAAATCTTTCTTTTTTCAGGATCAGAAATTACAGCATATGCTTCCGAGATTTCTTTAAAATGCTCTCCTGCATCTTTTGATTTATTTCGATCAGGATGAAATTTTAAAGCTAATTTTCGATATTGTGATTTAATTTCGTTAATTGGAGTAGTTTTAGAAACTCCTAAAACCTCATAATAATCTCGTTTTGCAGTCATGAATTATTCTTTAACTATTATTGTTGTATAAACGATCAATTCAGAAGAATCAGCTATTTTTTGTTTCTCCAGTTGAAGATGACTCAGAATTTTGTTCACCGGTTGTTTGTTCTTGTTGCCCTTCTCCAGTTTGCTGTTCTGGCCCTGGAGGAGGTGTGACATTTTTGTAGAGTTCAGTAGTAATTTCATTTACCGTTGATTTTAACGCCTCAAGTTTTGGTTTGAGTTCATCTATAT
>JAUWQG010000034.1 GCA_030611185.1 Nitrososphaerota archaeon | reverse complement strand
ATAAGTTCCAATTATTGCAAAAAATCCTATAAATTCTAAATCCGGTTTTAAAGCAGGAGCGGCAGCTTCAATTTCTCTTTCAAATCTAGTTCCATCCTCAATTGTTAATCCCACAGTATAGGGTTCTGCTTCATTCCATTCAAAAGGTATTCTCACTAAAGTTGTTTCATATCTTTCAAGAAATCTATCAGGTTCTATTGCAGCAGGTTGTATTCTATCATTAACATCTGCCATTACTATCTCTACAGGAATAGGTCCTGTGTTTCTAACAGTTACTTGAATTTCAGATTCTACAAAATTAATTTTTTCTATTGTTATTTCAGGTAATGGAACACCCAAATCTAAAAGATAAGATCCTGGACCAAAAATGTATACCACCATAACAATTAAAAAAATAAATGGAATAACTCCGCTTGCTATCATTTTACCTTTTGAGATATTGTTACTAATTTCCATATTCTTCTCCCATTTGAGATTCTTGTTTGGCATCATCTTTTACAAGGAATATTCCAACCCAACCTTTCTCAGAAAATTCTACTTTGTGGGCATGAAACAAGTATTTTCCAGGATAAGAGTACTCAAATTCCATTATTCCCCTCTCAGTTTGAGAGAGAGTTATCATGTCAGTGTAAAATGACGGTACTGTATCAGTTCCAGTTGGATAATAATGATATAGATTTCCATGTAAATGCAAATTGTTTATTGGATCAAATTCAACCATGTTCACCACATAAACTCGAATCAACTCATTTGTGTTTATTTGAATTGGATGATGCTGAAAATAAAATGGAACTGTATTTACAGCATAAAAATTATTTTCAGTGTCAAAATCAGTATCAAATCCATTTAGAACCATAACCATTTCATCAGCTTCTGCTCTTCCTTCTTTTGGATCTACAATGAAAACACCATACAACCCATGAACAATATGTTCCTCAAGTGGCATCACATGACAATGATACGGATGAACACCGACGGGTCCTGCTACAAATTCATATGTGAATCTTCCACCTCCAGACCCTACAATCTCAAATACCCCATCCATTTCTGCTGGGTGTATTCCATGAAAATGCATGGTATGTTCTTTGGATCCATTGTTGATGAATTCAATTCTTACAAGATCACCCTCTGTGGCTCTTATTGTAGGGCCAGGAACTGTTCCATTAAAAGTCCAAACATTATAAAAAACACCTGGAGATATTTCCATGACTTTATCATCTTCTGCAATTATTGTAAATTCTCTTAAAGTGGTACCGTCTGGTAGTTCAGATACTTTTCCATAGTTGAATTCTCGTAAATACTCCATAGGATCAAAGTCCATGGTTGATTCAACATAGATGGGATCAATTATTTCCCCCGTTGTTTTTATGACACCCCCACTATGAGTTACAAACATTTTTTCTTCGGATTCTGCTTGAGATATGGTTGGAAAAACAAAAACGGCAGATATTCCAAACATTACAAGTAAAATTAATACCATAATGAATGATCGACTAAACTTCAAAGTCATTAACATAAAGCAAAATAGATTATTTATAATTTAGCTTAGGCTAAATTTATTGCCCAAATCTAAATTTGTTAAATCAGGGTAATTCTTGAAAATCAATAAAAAATTAGGTTTAAACTAAAGAGTAGTAATTCGAAAAGAGTGAAAAAATCAGGTATTCTTTTTGCGGTTGTTGGCGGTCTAATAGGAATAGGAATGCTTCTATCTGCTTATGGGAATTATGTGATTTTTGAAGATCTAGCCAAAGGCGATGGTGATGTCAAATCAGGACAAAATTTAGTTGTGGAAATAGATTTAGACAGTACAGATACCCAAACAGGAATTTATGCCGTACAGATAATTGATTTTAAAGGGGCTACAATCACTGCAAATATTTTAGATCCGTCTGATATTGTAATAGAATCTCAATCTGTTAATGAAGAAGTATACGAAGGATTGTTTGAACTTACATCATCGGGAGTATACAAATTATCTATTGAGAATGAAGGAGAGCAAATAAAGATCTTTGGAGTAATTGGACCTGAACCAGACGATTGGAAAAGATCGATGGGTCTTATTTCCATGTACATATTGTTTATGGGTTTAATTGGAATGGCAGGGTTAGCTGTCTATCTTGTAATTAATCGTAAAAAAAATGCTAGTTAAGAAAGCTGTCCATTTTTTCTAATCCTTCAATTGCTGCGCCAAAATTTTCATTGTGTTCTACAACTTGAGATAATTTGTCAACATCTGCAGAAAATATTGATTTTTCACCAACCTTATTTTCAATGATAAAACCATGAGCGACAAGATAAGAAAGTCTTTCATGAACATCATCTTCAGATATGGATGATTTTTCAGCCAAATACAAGGAATTTTTTTCTCCATCTTCTAATTCTGCAATTATAGAAGAAGTGATTGGATCAAACATGCACTCTACTACTTTTTCTCGATCATAGGAATCATCCATTTTTTTCTTTGGTCAATTGTAAACTAATAACCTTTCTAAGATGCTTAAAACATCTATTTGGAAATAACATTCCAAATTCAATAAAAATTATTACAAATAACATATTAAGAAAATAATTCTATTCATATTAATGCAGAAATTATGCACTAGAGATCCTTCAGGTAAAGGAATTCATTGTTTCTGTATAGATGTGGATGCCAGAATTGGAATAAAGAAATGCTGCAAGTGTAACCAATGGAATATTCAAGGTAAAAATTGGACAAAAGATTCTGACTTTAGGTAAATACCTAAGAATTGTGGTAGAGAGTTGAGGAATATAAATGAAATCAGAGGAAATTTCATCTCAAATTCAAAGACCAATTATTATGAATTAATTAGCAAGTCGTGATTTATCATCATAGAAATTGAGAAAATATCAAATATTTCTGAGTAGTTTTGTTGTGAATATGGCAAGGTGACGCCTAGCATGGTTTTTATCGGGGAAATCTAGAATTTTTGAATACTTGAGTACTCAAGAATATAATCACATTGTTAGGATAGTGGGAAATGATATTCCTGGAGAAAAGAAGCTTACTATAGGATTAACCCAGATTAAGGGAATTGGATATAATTTTGCTACAGCCATTTTAGATACCTTAAAAATTAATCCTAATTCTAATGTCGGATATTTGACTGACTCTGATGTTCAGGCAATTGAAAAATTAATTACAGATCCAAGTTCTTCAAATTTTCCTCAATGGTTCTTAAACAGAAGGAAAGATGTTGAAACAGGAAACGACATTCATATTTTAACTTCAGACATTGATTTTACACTAAGAAATGATATTGAAAGAGAAAGAATTACCAGCAGTTGGAGAGGCTACCGTCACATGTACGGACTCAAAGTAAGAGGGCAAAGAACTAGATGTACAGGAAGAAAAGGTGGAGCTGTTGGCGTTGCCAAAGGAGGAAAAGTAGCTCCAGTGAAGTCAGGCGGACCAGGAGCTGTAGCAGCACCAACTGGAGAAGCAGGTGCACCAGCAGCTACAACAGATACACCGGCAGCTACAACAGCTGCACCGGCAAAGAAAGAATCAGCGGAGAAAAAAAAATAGGTGAAATAAATGGGAGATCCTAAATATCCACGAAAGACATGGAGAAAACCAAAAAGGCCGTTAAATTATGAATTGAAGATGGCAGAGTTGAAAACTCTTGGAACATTTGGGTTAAGAACAAAAAAAGAATTGTGGAAAGCACATACAAAATTATCCAGTGTAAGACATCAAGCAAGATCGTTACTTGCTTTACAACAAGATATTCGAGAAGAGAAAGAACCGATATTAATGAAATCTTTAACGAAGATTGGATTAGTAAGCAGTGATGCAACTTTAGATGATGTGTTAAATCTTGAAGTTGAAGATTTGCTGACAAGGCGATTACAAACACTGGTTCACAAGAAATTTGGATTTCAAACTCCTTATCAAGCAAGACAGGCAGTAGTCCATGGCCACATAATGATTGGTGATAGAGTGATAAACATTCCATCATATACAGTAAACACAGCCGAAGAAGGCAATATTCAATTTACTCCAGAGTCAAAATTCCCAGAAATTTTAGAAAAAAGTAAAAAGGCTGAAGCAAAATCTAACTCAGAAGTTGAAAGTGCATCTGAGAATTCAGAGGAAAGTAAGCCTGAAACTTCAGAGAATACAACAACTCAACCAAAACCTCAATCTGAAACCCCTGAGACAAAGAGTGAAAAATCTTCAACAGATTAATTACAAAAATAAGCTAATCAGTAAATAACCCATTACTTGAAAGTAGATCAATTATGTGTTCAATCATAGGCTATACTGGAGATGATAATGCAGCTCCAATAATTGTCAAAGGACTGAAAAGAATGGAGTATAGAGGGTATGACAGTGTGGGGGTTGCAACTGAATTCAATAGTCAAATACAACTAAAGAAAGGAGTTGGAAAAGTTGCAGAAGTAAACTCTAAAGTTCATCTGGATAATTTGCCTGGAAAAATTGGAATAGGTCATACTAGATGGGCAACTCATGGAAAAGTCACAGAGTTTAATGCACACCCACATCCTAGTAACTCAGGAAAAATTGCAATTGTACATAATGGAATAATAGAGAATTTTGATGAACTAAAAGATGATTTAAAAAAAGAAGGGTATGATTTTCAAAGTGATACAGATAGTGAGGTAATAGCCAATCTTTTACAAAAAAATTATGAAATTTCAAAAAATATAAAAAATACAATGATGAAAACAGTATCAGAATTAAAGGGTCATTATTCTTTTATTGCAATGTTTGATAATGGTCAATTAGCAGCAGCTAGATTTCATGAACCGTTAATTATAGGAGTGGGAAAGAAAAATTATTTTCTTTCAAGTGATGTTTTGGGATTTATTGAACAGACAGATGATGCAATCTACATAGATAATGGAAATTTAGTTTTAATTGATCAAGATAAATTACAAATTTTAGATTATGATGGAAACGAAATAAAACCTCAGATAACTAAGGTGTCTAAAGAATTTGCCGATGTTTACAAAGGAGATTATGCTCACTTTACCTTGAAAGAAATTTCTGAGCAGCCAGAGACAATATTCAAGGCAGGAGAAAGTACAATGGAGGCAATTAAAGAGACTTCAGATTACCTAAAACATGCAAAAAATATCTACCTCACGGGTAGTGGAACAAGTCATAATGCTTCACTCGTAGCAAAGTATCTTTTTTCAAAATATGCTAAAATAAAGACAGAGTCTATACTTTCAAGTGAATTGCAATTTTTCCCAGATAGTATTGAGCCTAATTCAATTTTAGTTGCCATATCACAAAGTGGGGAAAGTGCAGATGTGTTAGAAGCCGTCAACATTGCAAAAAAAGCAAATTGTAAAATTATATCAATAATCAATTCCTTAACCTCTACTTTAGCTAGGGAATCAGATATTGTAATTGGGATGAACTGTGGTCCTGAAATCGGAGTAGCTGCCACCAAGAGCTTTACCTCACAGTTAATTGTTTTGTATAAAATTATTCAAGAAATGAGTAATGAAAAAATTGAAATTAATTTTGAAGAAATTTCATCTTCGATTTCAAAAATTCTTGAGGAACACAACAATATCAAAAAAATTGCCAATGAAATCAAAGAGATATCAGATATTTACGTTCTTGGAAGAGGGATACATTATCCAATAGCAATAGAATCAGCATTAAAAATTAAAGAGCTTACATATATTCATGCAGAAGGAATTGCAGGAGGGGAATTAAAACATGGTCCTCTTGCATTGATGGATTCAAATGTTTTTGTAATTCTTATAAATCCCGAGGATTCAACATATCAAGATACACTGACAAGCGGTAGGGAGATTAAAGCGCGTGGTGCAAAAATAATTGGAATTTCTGATAAAAATAGTGATGTGTATGACTATTGGATAAAAATTCCAAAAACAAATGAATTAACTTATCCAATTTCAGAAACGATTCCTATTCAACTGCTTTCATATTATGCTGCACTCGAAAAAAATACTGATCCTGATTATCCAAGAAATTTAGCAAAATCAGTTACAGTGAAGTAAATATTCTGTAATATTCTTTTTCAGCTAGCTCTAAAAATTTTGAAGAATCATTTTTGGTTTTTAGCATTGAGGCAATCATACTTCCACCAGCACCGACACCCTCTTTTGCAAACCCCTCTGAGAATGCCCTTAATCCAGGAAATGAAGAATTTTCTAGGCGTGGATTTACGGCTATTGCTGGAATATCGGCAATTTCAGACACCAAGTTTTTGAAGTTTGCACTTTTGTCATCTGAAATATAACAAGTAGTTCCAATTGCTGTATTCTTTTCATTAAATCCAATTTTAGATGCAAAAGCTAAAACCGCCGTCATTTGTGTCCCACCTGCCAACATTACTGGATTAATTTCTGAAGCAGAGCTGAGCATGCCTGTTACAAAAGGAATCATTGGATCACCAACCTTGGCAATTATGTCATATGGGTTATCTGAATCTAATCCTTCTAATGCCATACTTGCAATTTGATTTTTTAAAATAACAGGATTGTTTGGAATGCTAGAGCTCACTTTTGCTTTATATCCAAAGGCTTTCAGTACAGCCAGAGCAGTAGTAGTTCCTCCTGGAATACTTTCGCCAATTATCAAACAATCAGTAAGCGATGCTAGAGTTCTTCCAACAATTCTTCCATAATTTACTGCTTGAGAGACTTCAGAGCTAGTTAATGCCGGACTGACTGAAATATTTTTTCCAGGAGATAATCCTGTTTGAATGAAAGGTAATTGAGGAGCAATTTTACTTCCAGCATTAATTACAATATGTGGAATACTAGAGGATTCAAGCGCAGTCTTTGTGAGTAGTGCAGGTGTAGGTTTTCCGTCTGGAGTCATTGGAATTTTATCAATGGTCTTACAATTACCATAGTAAAGATATTCAGCATCAGCTGGAGGAGTGTATTTGATAGAATCCTTATCAGCACCTGCAAAAGTTATTCCTGGAATTTCAGAGGTTTCAGTGTATGAAATAACAAATGAAAATAAAAAATTTTTATCTTTAATTCTGTCTATAAAATTTTCGGCATTTTTGATATTTCCAAAAAATTCAAAATCATTCAATCACTTCACTGTCCCATCATATCAAGAAATTCTTTTTCAGTCCTTCTTTGCATTACAAGATTTGTAGTTTTTTCCTTCCCAATCGTAGAGATGGCAGATGGCCCATAATTGTGCCCAGGATAAAGAGTCAGATTATCATCTAGAGAATACAAGACATCAAACAAACTATGATAAAGCTCTTTTGCACTGCCTCCAGGCAGGTCAATTCTTCCACAATTACCTACAAAAAGTGTGTCTCCAGAAAAAATTTTCCCATCTCCAATCAAACAAATGCTATCCTTAGAATGTCCAGGAGTATGCACAATACGTAATTCTGAATTTCCAAAATTAATCACATCACCATCTTTAACAGTAATGTCATTTTGTAGATCAGATTCTTCATGTTGAATGATTTTAGCTTCAGTTGATTTTGCCATAGCCTCATTTCCAAGAGTATGATCAAAATGATGATGGGTGTTTACAATGTATTTTATTTTTAAATTATTTCTAGTGATGATTTGTTCAATTTTATCAAGGTCCCAAGAAGGATCTATTACAATTGCCTCATCAGTATCATCATCTTCAACAACATATGCAAAATTTTGCATACTTCCAACTAAAATTTGATGTACTTTCACAAAACTCCCTCTTCAGCTTCTGGAGGTATTCCAATTTTTTCAGCATATAGTTCACCTGTAAGATCTTTTCTTTTTGGAATGCCTCTTTTCATTTTATGAAATGTTACTGTCATGTTTGATTTTACACAGATATTTGCAGTTTCCCCATTATCAGGATTTAATCCAGATGGAACATCTACTGCAAATTTGAAGCAGTTTGTTTCATTTATGTAATTTATTGCAGATGCATATGGTTCTTTAATATCACCAGAAATACCAGTACCCAAAATCCCATCGATGATCACATCAGGATTAAAATTAAAACTGATATCATTTCCAGAAATCAATTTTATCGAAGGCATTTTTTTTAGAATTGACCAGTTCCAATTGCTTTCTTCAGTTTTAATTTTCTCCGGAGGTCCAAGTAAAACTACAGTTACCTTTGATCCATAGCCAGATAGATGTCGTGCCATTACCAAGCCATCTCCTCCATTATTTCCCATACCGACAAAAATCAAAACATTCTTTGCTTCAAGATCTACTTTTTCCGCTAACCTTTTGACTGCAGCTGCGCCTGCATTTTCCATCATGAATTTTTTTAAAAATCCCATATCATGTCCGTTATTTTCTATTTGATACATTTGATCTACAGATATTTCCATAATTAGATAAAAAACAGATGTAAAATAAGAGCTTTAGGAATAGGTTTTGGGCATAAAGTTGGTTAATTAATTCTAGAATAATTTTTATCAGTAGGTAAGTTCTTGAATTTTTTTGACCGTGTCATTTAGAGAATTTACTAGTGATTTCTTCTTATCAAGGTTTGTTGCATCTAAAAATTCTTGTCTTAATTCTGATAGTTGGGTTTGAAGGAATTTAATTTCACCTTTTGGATCAATTTTCACATTGATACTTTCTGTAATAACTTCGTTGTTGTCATCTGATCGTAAGTTTGTATCATCTATGGA
>JAUWQG010000103.1 GCA_030611185.1 Nitrososphaerota archaeon | reverse complement strand
AATACATACACTTACGATGAAAATCTGGATTATCAGATCCTTTGTAAGAATTGGAGAGTTGGGCCTTCTAGGAGGACGTTTCATCACATCAGCTTCTTTTGGTTCAAAAATGCGCATCGTTCCCAACGCTAGAACAGTAGTCATGTTAATCCATAAAATTTGGACAGGAAGAATTGGAATGAGTATACCTGTAAAGATAGAGACTAGCACTACTAACCCCTCTCCAAAACTTGTGGGGAGTGTCCAAGTGATGAATTTGATTAGAGTATCTAGAATTCTTCTTCCTTCCTCTACTGCTGCCTTGATTGATGCAAAGTTATCATCAGTTAAAATCACATCAGACGCTTCTTTTGCAACATCTGTTCCAGTAATGCCCATTGCAATCCCAACATCGGCTTGTTTTAGAGCAGGTGCATCATTTACCCCATCCCCAGTCATAGCAACAATGTTACCTTTGGATTGAAGTGCCTTTACTATAGAAAATTTTCGTTCTGGCAAAACCCTTGCAAACACATCTGTCTTATCGACAATTTCGATCAAATCATTCCCTGAGTATTGTTCTAATTCTTTTCCTGTAATTGCCGTTAAATCATGCTGATTTCCTTGCAATGAACGATTTAGATCAATCTGCTTACCTATACTGACTGCTGTTTTGAGGTTATCCCCAGTTATCATCTTGACACGAATTCCAGCATTTTGACATTCTCTTATAGCCTCAATTACTTCGGGTCTTGGAGGATCCAGCATGGCTTGAAAGCCTAGAAAAACTAGTCCATTATTGACATCAGAAATTTCAATTGTATGATTTTCACTTGCTATTTTCTTTTTGGCAAAAGCCAAGACACGCAAACCCTTTGATGCCATTTCATCTGCAATTTCATATAATTTTGAAATATTAATTTCTGTGAGGTTTTCATTTCCCATATGATCATTTAGTTGATGCGAAGACATTTCAAGAATTTTTTCAACAGAACCTTTTACGTAGACTATTTTATCATCTGCATCATCATGTAATGTGGCCATAAACTGAAGATGTGATTCAAATGGAATTGCATCTATTCTATAAAATGACTTTACAAGAGTCTGCTTGAGGTTAGCTTTTTGGGCTGCTGCAATTAGCGCAACTTCGGTAGGATCCCCTTTTGCCTCCCAACGATTTTCTTTTTGAATTAAATCCGAATCATTACACAACAGTCCTGTAATTAGGCATTTTTTTAGTGTTTGATGTTCTTCGATATGGATTCTAACTTGATTATGTTTAATTTCACCTGTTGGTTGAAATCCAGTTCCTGATACTCGAAATAATTTCCCCCCCGCATAAATTTCGCTTACCGTCATCTGATTTTCAGTTATGGTTCCTGTCTTGTCTTAACATATTATTGTGGTACTGCCAAGAGTCTCCACTGCTGGAAGTTTTCTTATTATGGCATTTTTTTTTGCCATGTGCCCTACACCTATTGCAAGAGTAATGGTCATTGCAGCTGGCAACCCTTCTGGAATTACTGCAACTGAAAGGGCAACTACTTCCATGAATAATTCAGTTGCAGTCCTTTGAGTAACTAGAATTCCAAAAACAAATGTAAGAATGGACAAACCAAGTATTGCCAAAAGGAGTTTTTTGCTAAAATAAGATATTCTTCTGGTTAGGGGAGTTTCAATTTCTTCTGCTTTAATCATGGTCTGAGATATTTTACCTGTTTCAGTGTCATCGCCAGTACGCACAACTATGCCGATTCCATAACCGTTTGTAACCAAAGTTCCCCCATATGCCATGTTTTTACGCTCTGCAAGTATTGTGTTTGATGGAAAAACTTCGGTCCGTTTTTTGACAGAAATTGATTCACCAGTCAAAATTGACTCGTCAATTTTCAAATCTTTTGTATAGTATAGACGCATATCCGCCGGAATTTTGTCTCCGGAACGCAATTGCACCATATCGCCTGGAACAATTTCACTTGATGGCAACCTGGTTTTTTCTCCATTTCTGATTATCACATTTTCGCTTTTTACAATTCGTGCAAGGGCTTGAATTGCTTTGCCTGCCTTGTGCTCCTGAATAAAACCAATAATAGCATTGGCTACAACCACTCCAAAAATTACACCAGTATCAATCCATTCTTGTAATATTGCAGTTATAGAGCCTGCTATTATGAGAATCAAAACTAGTGGTTGCTTGAATTGCAAAAAAAATGAAATTATTGAACTTTTTTCTTTTTTTACAGAGATTGTATTTTCACCAAACTTTTGCAATCTATTATTTACCTCACTCGAGTCTAAACCCTGTTTAGGATCAGTCCGAAGCATTTCTGCAACTTGTTCTGCTGGCAACGAATGCCATGATATTTTTGATAATTCTTGCAATTTGATACTCTGTAGTGATTTTGATGTAATTACTTTATTAAAAGAAAACCAAATCGGATATTGAGGTATAGCAATATATGTCAATTTGCAAAGATACGAGGATTGGAAGATTCAATGAAAATTTCAAACGATCCGTTATCTCTTTACACCGATTTTACAATAAAATCATTTAACTTTCAAATGCAGTACGGTTTGACTCTTTTTCATTCCTGGTCTAGAGCAATCGAGTCTGCTTTTAATTTACAAGAATCAACAGACAAAAAGATTCAAGATGAGATTAGAACTACTTTCGATGCTGAACTAAAAAATGCTTTACAGAAAGCAGATTTTTCAAAATCATTATCAGATTATATAGATTCATTCACAGAATTTGCCTCAACTATTCATCATGATAAATTATTCCGCTATCTTGATGCAATGATCAATAATTATGATCATATGATAGAACCCATCCGAGATTCCATTAATCGTACACCATCTGAAATAATTCCTATGGAGGGGAACTTTGAGGTTCATCACTACAAAACATCCTCGCCACCAAAATTCAAAACCCCTATTCTTGTTGTAGGTTCTTTAATCAACAGACATTATATTTTGGATCTGCTTCCAGAGAGAAGCATAATTAGGCATTTTCAACAACTGGGATTTGATGTCTATGCAACAGACTGGAGAAGACCACGAATTAAAGATGGAAATATGCCACTTGCAAGCTATGCACAGGACTATCTTGAAAAAGCAGTTGACAAGGTAAAAGAGGTCACAGGTTCTAGAAACGTTACGCTGTTTGGGTACTGTTGGGGTGGGATTTTATCTTTGATATATTCTGCGCTGCATACTGAAAATGTAAAGAATTTAATTTTACATGCAACTCCTGTTGATTTTGGAAAGTCTCCAACAGTATTGGAATCGTGGATTAAAGATCTTGATGTCAAAAAATTTGTAAATGTTTTTGGAAATGTGCCATCATCTTTTCTCAATATTGCATTCATACTGAGGAATCCATTGGAGGCTGCTTTGAAGTATCAGTTTTACTTTAGTCAGCCTAGAAGCACAAAAGAAATCATGCAGTTTTTTGCAGTAGAATCTTGGCTTTATGACAGCGTTCCCATTATTGGAAAGGTCTTTGAGAAGATCATAAATGACATCTACAAAAAGAATTTACTGATTCAAAATAAAATGATGGTTGGGGAAAACCTTGTTGATCTAAAAAAAATCACCATTCCAGTATTGAACATAGTAGGGACAAACGATGATCTAGTTTCAGCAGAGTCCAGCAGAACAATTACCACAGTTATTTCAAGCAAGGATAAAAAAACATTAGAATTCCCAACAGGACATGTAGGTTTATGCATTAGTAAAAAAGCTCATAAAAAACTATGGCCTGAAGTTGGAAAATGGCTTATAGAACATTCATAAAAAAAATGAAGGTCAAATTATAGCATTGGGTAAATCATCTTAGTCAGTTTATCATCATAAACTCAACTAAGGAAATTTCCGGTTATTTTTTTTATATTAAAGTTAAGAATAGGTCTTTCACGATTTGCTTATTTTAATAAAATGATCATATAGATTTGCTTTTTTTCAATCAACATAAAGTTAGAACATCTAATCGAGGATTACTGGAGCGACCTTAGGTTTGGTTGTAGATGAATTACAAATAGTAGTAACTAGGGTTACAAAATCTTTCAATTTGTAAGGAATTGTAATACAGGCATTTGCCCCAAACTGGATGCATTCTTCAAGGATTTCTTGGTTAGGAAGCAAAGTCATTATAATGATTTTAGACTCTGGATGATTTTTTTTTATTTCTTTGAGGACGCTTAATCCGTCATGTTTTGAGA
Organism: Nitrososphaerota archaeon; assembly: GCA_030611185.1. Lineage (GTDB taxonomy): Archaea > Thermoproteota > Nitrososphaeria > Nitrososphaerales > Nitrosopumilaceae > Nitrosomaritimum. The sequence goes on along the minus strand of JAUWQG010000103.1, from coordinate 27 downwards.
GATTTAAATCTAAAAGTAAAAGATCGG
>JAUWQG010000160.1 GCA_030611185.1 Nitrososphaerota archaeon | reverse complement strand
AAAACTAGTTTTTAGAGTTATTTTCGATCAATAATATGTGATAAAAAAAATCGATGAATTTCCAAAACCTATTTTTTTAGCTAATTTTCCATTTTGCTAGGCATAAAAACCAATATTTTGAGTAACAGTATTTTATTGTAGGAACAATCTGATCAGAAATACGATCAGATCGATCAGATCTTGTTGACTTGTTCCCCATAAATCGTACCACTCGATCATACATTCCTCGGAGAAAAAATGACTGAAACACAACAAGTAACAATATTCGAAAATGATCCAGATTCAAGTTCATACGAACACAAGCAATCTATTGATCAATTACAAGTTCAATTTTCCAAATTTGGTTTAACTAATAATCAATGTAAGGTATACATTTTCCTAGGAAAGTATGGCTCAAAGACTGCTCCTGAGGTTTGTCGCGCATTAAAACTACCGCGTACTGAAACATATCATCTTCTTACAACCCTACAAAACAAAGGAGTTGTCTCAGCAACGTTTCAACACCCAATCAAGTTTGCTGCATTACCACTAACAAACGCCATTAAATCCATGGTAGATACGGAAAAAGAACGTGTAAAGAAGCTCGAAATTCAAGAACAGGAATTAACAAAAATTTGGGATTCTATTCCAACCTTCCATAATGAGCCAACCGAAGCAAAAGATGATAAATTCCAAATGCTACAAGGAGAAAATCAAATTTATGGTAAGATAAACGATATGATAATCAATACAAAGAAGGATTTTCAAATCATCGGAAATGAAAAAGACTTCCTAAAATTTTACCATGCAAACTTTTTGGAACCCCTTGATAAATCCAAAATTGAGCTCCAGATTCTAACAAATTCTTCTGCCCGAACCCTTTATGTCTTTGATGAGATTGACAAAACAAACGTCAAAAAGATTCCATCTACTACAAATGGCGATATCTGCTTTGTAGTAAAGGATAACGAAGAGGTTCTATTCTTTATGAAAAATTCTGAATCCGGAAAAGAAAATGTTACTGCTATGTGGACTAATTCTGAGGCAATGATTTATTCTAAAAAATTATTATTTGATTTGCTTTGGTCAAAATCAAAATCAATTTAATAGTTTGATTATCTCGGGATATTTGATTACTGCAATATACTAATTATCAGTTCTTTGTATCTGGCGAAATTTCTGGTTTTAATTCATTTACCATTGAATCTAAAATGTCATAATCAAAGGGTGTTTTTTCCTCAAATGATTTTAGAAAATATTCGGCGATTTGTGACTTTTTTTCTTTATCTAATGACATAACGCTGAATAATTCTCCTGAGGCATAAGTGGCACTAGTCAAGATTCTTGGCGATCAGAACAAAAGGATTTCAAAGTAGAGTTTACATTTATGATATTAGATAAAAATTGAAAATAGGGTTATAGTCTAACCCTACCTGTGCCTCTACCAGTTGTTACATAATGCCCTTTAAAGTCTGCTGGGAGCGTTGGTGTTTCCAAATCAGATAATCTGATCTTTTTTGTACCCTTTGCGCTCATAATCATTAGATTCCCTGCGAGCTTTAAGCGATCATCATTGGTTTTTCTTGTTTCTTTTCCCATGAATTCTGCTGGCATTACTGGCCTGTCTTCTGAGGTAGTCCCCCTCTCTAAACTGTGGCGGACCACTATTGTATCGATGAAATTTATGCCTGTCATCATTATTCATAAGGTAATATTTTACATATACTCTAGTAAGCTGATATGCTAATTTTTCAGCTAATAATCTGTCATTTTAAGAGAACAAAAAGAGTTTAGTGTTAAGTGATCCTTCTTTGGCCTAGTTTTTTTAATATTATTTTTGCATTGACGGATTATTGAGTCGGAGACATCTCACGGTGTTAGCTGGAACAAGCCAAGCTCACATAAACTAGTTAACATGCTTTCGGTACCTCCGCTTTTGAGGAGGTATTTTGAAAAAAAAGATTTGAATCTAAAATATTAGATTTCTTTTATATGTGATTTGATTTTTGCGACAAGTTCAGGGGTTACTTTCATACCTTCATGTTCTTCTTTGGCATGCTGTGAAACTTTTTTCATTAAATCTTCTTCTGTTTCTGCAGTAGTAGACCAACTACAATTGGCCCCTGTATCTGCACAGCTAATACTTTTTGTCATAGCCACAATTAGACCTAGAGTATTTATTTAATTTTCCAAAACGAAATAATTGTAACTGAACTAACATTTAGAAACTTGAATCTCTTTAGGATTATCAATGTCAGATGTCTTTAACATTGGCCTTGGAAACAATAACTCTGAAATAAGACAGCGATCTGAATCTGATTTTTCTGAATTTTGGGCAGATCAGGCCAAGAAACTTTCCTGGTTTTCTCCTTGGAATAAAATCTTGCAATGGAATCCTCCCTTTGCCAAATGGTTTGAGGGTGGACTGATTAATGCCTCATACAATACTTTGGATGTTCATCAAAAAAACAAGGCTGAAAAACCTGCAATTATATGGGAATCAGAATCAGGCGAATCTAAAATTCTAACTTACAAGGATTTGTGGATAGAGGTACAGAAATTTGCAAATGCTCTCAAGTCTTTGGGAATAACAAAAGGTGATAGGATTACAATTTACCTTCCTATGATTCCAGAACTTCCAATTTCAATGCTAGCATGTGCTAGGCTTGGTGCAATTCACACTGTAGTATTTTCAGGTTTTAGTTCTACCTCCCTTAGAG
>JAUWQG010000165.1 GCA_030611185.1 Nitrososphaerota archaeon | reverse complement strand
TGCAGAGCAAATTTCATCAGCTATAGCAATAGCAGTTACACGTAAAATATTTCCAAAACTATCACGAGTCCCCTCATAATCCAAAATAGGGTTAAGGCCGAAAATTCCAATAGCACAGTTAGTTTGTCCCATTCGAAGTGGACGGCCAAAAGTATCGGAAATAATCACAGCGATCTCTTTTCCACAAATCTTTGAGATTTGTTTGCTTATTTTTTCTGCTGAATAATCAGAGTTTATTGGAAGTAGAGTTGCAAAACCATTTTTAATATTACTTTCATCAATACCTGCATTGGCACAGATGAATCCGTTTTTTGTTTCAACAATAATTATTCCCTTTGCCATTCTAACAATTTTTTTAGATTCTGAAAGTATCAATTCAACAATTTGCGGATTTTTTTTGTATTCAGAACTAATTCCCTGAGCAAGCAAAGATGGAGTGATAGTGGATAAATTAACAATTCTCCCTTCTTGTTTAGAAATTATTTTTTGAGCTATGACTACTATATCACCATCATGGAAATCAGCATAACTAGAAATTAATTCTGAAATATCATCATTAATTTCAATTTCTTTAGGTATATGGATAGGAATTATTTGCAATCATACTTGTTCTAAAAAGACAGTAAAATATTGTTTATGCTGTAGGGGATGTTTCTAATTCCATTTTGTAGTGTTTGTTTATAATATCTAAAATTTTGGAGAGATCTTTTTCTTCTAAAGTAGTAGTTGCTAAATCCTTGACAATATCTTGAGCCCTAAAAGCAATGCCCAAGCCACATACATCAAATAGTTTGATATCATTTGCACCATCTACGACACAGGTTATGTTTTCTTTATCCTCATTCCATTCTGAAATTTTTATTATAGCTGATTTTGCCTTGTCAGAATCAACGTTAATTTTAACACCATCTAATTTTCCATCATTAAAGATTAATTCGTTTGAGAAAACATAATCTAATCCTAATTCCTCTTTCAATCTATCTGTCATTATTGTAAAACCACCAGAGACTGCCATGAGTTTCCAACCTGCTGCTTTTAGAACTCTGCATGCTTCTTTAGCCCCAGTCATAACGGGTAAATGATTTGCAACCTCTTGGCATGTTTCATAGTCTAATCCTTTTAGTGCATCAACTCTTGTACGTAGTCCTTCTTCCCAATTAATTACACCTTGAATACCTTGTTTAGTGATTTCCCAAATTTCATTTTCTTTTCCTAGTTTTTCTGCAAGGATTGGCAAATATTCAGCATCATAAAGAACCCCCTCAACGTCAAAAATTACAAGCAACTGATTTCTGATCTCCAAAAAAAATCTAATTATATAAAAGTAACACGAATCTATGACTTTAAAATAATATTTCCGATCTTTTTTTATTTAAAACCCAAAAGAGAAAAGAGAGGTTATTAAATTTTAGATGCAAATGTGTTTTCTAAATCAGCTGACATCGATTAACTGATTAAAAAATTATAATTATTTTTTGGGAAGGATGAGAGTTACTTTTTGAACAAACCAATGTCAACCTTGAATCTGTTTTTTTCAATTAAGATTTGATCAAGTCAGCATCACGCGTATCAGGATTGATTTTTGCTCCTACCAGTATTATCAGTGAGCCAATAATTACAGTGGCTCCAAGCAAAAATGGGACTAAATCTCCGTTATTTGATAGCAAACTTACTGCTATTAGAGGTGCCCAGGAACCAAAAAGTAGTCCTCCATTATACGCAAATCCACTAGCACTGTTTCGAATTTCAGTGGAAAAGCGCTCAGATAAAAATGCGGGAATTGGGCCAAACCCTGATGTTGCAACCATGATCAAAAGTATTGTAAAAATTATTCTTTCAACAAATGTGGTTGCATTAACCAATCCATACAATATTGGAATAGCAAGTATTGCTGCAGCTGATGCAAAAACTGCAACTGCCTTCATTCTTCCAATAATCTGGCTCAGATACCCTGCAAAAATTGTCCCGCAAAGCGATGTAATGGTTGCAACTATCATTAGTGATGCAACTTCAGATTTTTCCAGAACCATATAGTTTTGTAAGAACGTAGGAAAGAATCCCATTGTTGCATAATATGAAAACATTAGTCCTGTCATTAAGATCAGAGCATAAAAGAAACGTTTTCTTTCTTGTTTGGAGAAAAGTAATTTGCGTAATGGTGATTTTTCTATTTTATGTTGTTTTGATTTTGCAAGCCAAGCTTCTGATTCTTTCATCTTAAATCTAATAAATAATGCAACAAGTCCTGGAATAATTCCTGTAAAGAACATCACTCTCCATCCAATCTCTGCAAATTCTTCTGCAGGAAATGCAGTTATTGCAAATTGAAATGTAATTGCTGCAATTACAAAACCAAAATTAAAACCACTTTGAAGAAATCCAGAAAGCAATCCCCTATATTTTTTAGGTACTGTCTCCATTGTTATGACTGCCCCGCTTCCCCATTCTCCTCCTGCAAAGAATCCCTGCAAAAATCTCAACATTATCAGAAATATTGGTGCTAACAATCCTACCATCTCCCACGTGGGCAATAATCCCGTTGCAAATGTTGCAATTGAAAACCCCATAATGGTAATCATCATTGTTTTTTTGCGACCAAACTTATCTGCAAAATTT
>JAUWQG010000029.1 GCA_030611185.1 Nitrososphaerota archaeon | reverse complement strand
ATAAAGCGCGTTCTCGCAAGGGAACGGGAGTTCAAATCTCCCTCCCGGCGCTTTTTTATTTTAGATGATTTTCACATTTAGAAAATCAAAACATCTTATCTTATTTCTTATTAGTATTGGATTGAATTTTGTTAAAATATTATTATTATACTCTAAATTTAATTTCCTACTGATGATTTCTACTGATGATTTCTACTGATGATTTCTACGCGAGTTTTTTATGTAAATTTCCACAAAACAAATTATGAAAAATTTAGATAATGAATCATGGGAAGAAATTAGAGGGTTATCCTGGGTAATTCTAGATGAGGAATAAAACTCAGATTTACATCAAGGAAGAATCTCCTCAAGGAAATTCTGAAACTCTTTTAGAAAATCGAATTAATTTACTTTTTAAATTTGGTTTTTCTTCAAATCAATCTAAAGTTTATCTTTACTTAAGTAAAATGGGAAATAACACTGCTTCTCAACTGTCAAAAAATTTGAATATTCCGAGAACTGAAACTTATCATCTACTTAAAACATTACAAGAAAAGGGCTGTGTTTTTAGAATACATGAAAAACCAATGAAATTCGGAATTGTTTCAATTGAAGAATTTTTAGAGAAATGGATTCATTCCGAAAAAAATAAAATAAAAAAATTAGAAGAGACACTTCACTTAATCCAGAAATTAAAGTCCACTGAAAATTTTATTCCTGCACCTCAAAAAATTATTTAATATCATTTTTTCCTCATATATGGGAAAAATTCTAATTTAGAATGTTTATTTATCTAAAAAAGGATTTAGATTATGCAAGCATACATTCTTCTTAATTGTAATACGGGGAATGAAATTGATTTAATCTCAGAATTAAAAAAACTTCCAGAAGTGACTGAAGTTAACGGAATTTGGGGAAAATATGATATTTTTCTAAAAATTTGTAGCGAGGATCCAGAAGGTGTAGATAAAATTGTTTCAAAACTTCGTGGTCATAAAGGGATTACAAAAAGCTATACAATGCATGTGTTGTACGGCCAAGGTGGAACAATTGATGAGGCAGAATCAGAAATACGCTAGTGATAATTTCTTGATATTATTTTAGGTTCAATACCTGCCTTTGTTAAATCCTATTTTCCATAAGCTTAAGTTGCAATTAGATTGAAAATTTTTGATGACTTTGCAAACAGAAAATAAAATTAAAAAATCTGACATTACAGTGGGCGAGCTTATCCCATATTTTAGGGAAAAATGCAGTGTTTGTGGCCATCATAGAATCATGCATGATGAATTTGGAAAATGTGAAGGTGTTATGAACAAACCATGTAATTCTGGTTGCGATAATTTTACTCCAGAATAAATATTTGAGAATAAAATTATACCGTTCTAAATGAAATTTTATTAATTTTCGAACTAAGAAAAATCATCGTCATGATTGTAATGCCTAGTAAAATTATTGACATTATTCCAAATTCAGGTACAACTGTAAACATGACAATTTTCCCACGTGGATCTGTCCACTCTTCTTGATTTTCAGAACTTCCAATTCCATTGATAGTGATTATGATTGACACTGGTTCTTCAGAATTTAATGGGCGCGTTATCAAGGTAGATAATCCTTTTTCTGAATAGATGTTATTGTTTTCTAAAATTAGTTGATCTTGCTGAGTAATCTTAATTTTATAATTAACATTTGATACTAGTCTACTACTTTCATCAATAAATGACAAATTGATTTCCATGGATTCATTTATTCTGGGAGAGCTAGATATTATTTGAACAATCATTTTTCCATCTTCTATTGTTCCTTGAAGCAGAGTCTGATCTTTGTTTTCAGCAGGTGTGGTATCTATTATTCCTGTTTCTGATTCTTCATAGCTTTCCAAAATCTCGAGTTGAGAGTAATGTTTACTTCGTTCGATTAATTTTTCTACTCTGTCTGAGCCTTCATAAACCCAATAATAATCCTGATAAAGACTCGCACAAACTCTAGATTCTAACGAATGTTTGTGATGTTCAAAAAATTCATCACCTAAAACTTCATACAAAGGAAGATTTTCCTCGCACCATTCTATTCCATTTTCGGTAAAATATCCATTTGAAAAAAATGGACTTGCAAATACATTTTGACTGACATAAAGTGTACTCGTGATCAAAATAGATGTAAATACCAATCCAAAAATTCTGTTCAACTGTACTTTCAAATTGGAATTATGATTAATGTTTTACTACTCAAAATGTCACTACTCTAATTTTGATAATAATTTAATTATTGAAGATTCTTTGCTTTCTAGATTACCTTTTTTGTTGAAACGATGCTATTTTTTCCAATTGAACTTATTTGCTCTTGTAAATCAAGATTATAGCAGGACAAAGAACAGAAACCTTCTCTTTGGTTTTCCATTTCACGACCACATCTTTTACATCTAGCCAAATTTTATCATTTTTTTGCTATTTTATGGATGTTATAAGATTTTCTAATATTACAAATTTCATTATGTAGATATCTTTTCAATTATGTCGCTAAACTTCCAAGGGCCACATTGGCTGTCTGGACTCTCATTTCTAAAAAATCCATTTTCATTTAGTCGGTTAATGATATGAGCAGAAAATGGTAAGGCTCCTGTTGCACCTGGTGAATTATAATTTAGGATGTGAAATGACATAGAATCATCTATTAAAACCACATCTGGTACAAACTTTCCTTTTTCGTCAATAACAGACGATCTTATCCCTGCAGTACCTTTTTCTGTGATTTTATCAGCATCAATCTTTGGAAGAAATTTTTTCACCCTATCTATCATTGCTGATTTTGACATTGATGATTGAATTTCATTTATTGCAAGTTCTTGAAATTGTTTATCAAATATTGCCTTTCTAGCTCCTGACCCTAGCATTTCTAACATTTTTGGAACAAACTCTTTGATATTTTCAGATCTTTTGTATCCATAAGGACTAAACACTGGTACTGCATTTGGCCCAATTTCACAAGTACCGTCAACTCTAATTATCCAGTGAGGATCCAAAAAAGGATAATCTGGAAACTCTGGTACAGAATAAACACTTGTCTTTGTTAAATTATTGTATTCTTTTGGAGCTTTCCGATATTCTCCTCTAAAATGAACATCAGTTAGATTTTTTGCAATATCTACTTTATGAGCAATATCTATGGACTCTCCTCCCGCTGCATTAATTATAAAATTTGAAAAAATTTCATGCTCATGATTTAAAGTTATTTTCCATTTACCTTCTCTGTTTTTTAGGTCTGTTACTTTAGTATCTAAAAGAAATTTAATTCCATTTTGTTTACTGTCTTTCATTAAAGATTTTGTTAATACTGAATAATCCGTAGATGCATCTCTGTATACCTGAAGAGCTGCATCACATTTTATTTCAGGTTCTATTTTATTTAGTTCTGATTTTGATAATAAGTTAATTTCTTCATCTTGTAATCCATTTTCCTTTCCCCATTTGAGATATTTTTCTAAAACTTTGGTGCCTTTTTTATCTCGTGAGACTTCTATCACCCCATCTTCTTTGAAAGGTAAATCTTTGAGTTTGGAGTAAATTTTCCACATATCATATCCGTGGTAGGCTGCTTTTGCGAACATCTTTTTCTTCTCTGGATTATACAGGTATGGGGCATGAACTTTGCCTGTATTTCTACCGCTGGTATGAAAAGCAACATCATGGGCTTGCTCTATCACAGCGATTTGTTTGGATTTGTTTAGATGGGATAAAAAATATGCTAAAGAGGTTCCAAGAATCCCACCACCAATAATTACTAGATCAAAATTATGTGCCAATGATTTTCAATTTTATTTTATATTCCTTAATATTAAATTCAATACGATGCAATCAAGCTTAATATCGTATAAAAAATCCATATTCAATGTGTTTCCTGACAAATGCTCAATTACAGAACGTGGAAAACCTTGCATCAACCCACCAGAATTTGTAGTTTCTGTAACTGTAGATCCAGATGAATATATGGTTGGAGTTACATGCCAGAAACACAAACAAGTTGTATCAGGCAAAATTCAAATCCTTCAGGGTGATGGAAAAATCCCTTCTGGGAAAATTGGATTTTCTCCACTAAAAGCAGTTGGAACTGATTGTATTCATGGAGATGAGGAAGATTTCATTCAATTAGACATAAAAAATTTTAAAAATTGAAATAATTTTAATTTCTAGTTGTATTGTTGTTATTTGAAATTTTATCAGATTTAGTAAAAATCGAAGACATCTTGTTGATAGTAAAAAACACCTCTGCAACAAGCGAAATTAAAAGTAATTCTCTTAGTATTAAACAACGAGAAAAATGGATAACAATTGGGAATAATGATGATCCAGCTCACCTGCATATCAACTCTGAAAAAATAAAAAAAATTGAATTTGTTGAGGAAGAAAGACCAGAGAGAATTAGTTTTAGCGTGAGATTTTTTGATGAAGGTGGTGAGCGTGTTATTGCAGCATTTTTTACTAAAATGTATGATGAAAAGAAAAATCTTAATTTTAATAGAAAAAAAATTTTTGATAGGTTATGTCAAAGGTATGGCTCTATAATTCAAATATAAAAAAAAATCTTGTCTGAAAAGACAAGAGAAAAATATCATTTTTGTAATTCTTTTTTCTTCTTTTCTTTTTCAGTTTGTTGTTTTGCTAATTCTAATTCTTCATTGGTATGTTTGAATTTTTTCAAATCATTAGTATGTAATATTGTTTATATAAAAACCGCCGTATTTTTTTCTGGACAAATTATGGGTAAAATTAGAATTTTGTTTTAATATCCTACTGAATACTTTGGTTTTTTACCGTTAATGCCCAAATGAAGATTCTTTACTGTAATTTCGGCCATTTTTACTCTCGTTTCTTTTGTGGAACTTCCAATATGCGGTGCTAGAGTGATGTTTTGAATTCTTGTTAATGGATGATTTTTTCCAATTGGTTCTGATTCAAAAACATCTAGTGCTGCTCCTGAAATTGTCTTTTTCTTTAAAGCCTCTATGAGATCTTTCTCATTAATTATTTTTCCACGTGCTGTATTAATCAGAAATGCTGTTTTTTTCATTTTTTTTAGAATTTTTTTATCAAATAACTTGTCTGTCTGCGATGTATGAGGGACATGAATTGATATAATATCACTTTGACGGATTAACTTGTCAAATGTGACGTATTTTACACCAAGGGATTTTTCTTTGGTTTTAGAAACACGTTTTCGATTGTTATAAATTATTTTCATATCAAATGATTTTGCACGTTTAGCAAGGGTACTTCCTATTCTACCTAATCCAAAAATACCTAAGGTTTTTTCCTGCAAATCAGTACCTATGTAGTCATATGCTCCATAAATTTGACTCCAATTCCCTTTTCTGATGATTCTATCTCCTTCAGAAACCCTACGCATCACATCTATCATTAAAGAAAAAGCAAGATCTGCTGTTGCATCTGTGAGAACTTCAGGAGTATATCCTACTCGAATTTTATTTTTTTTTGCATATTTTGTGTCAATATGGTCAAAACCTACGCTGTATGTGCTTATGATTTTGAGGTTTTTTGCATTTTCTAGCAATTTACTATCAATCACATCATAAGGAAAACAAATGAGTCCTTCAATATCTTTAATTTTAGATTCCAATTTTTTTCTAGGAATGGGGATTTTTCCAGAATGAACTTCAACTTCGTATTGTTTTTTTAATTCTTTTAATGCAAAATCATGAAGAATTCTAGTGAGAAACACTCTCTTTGTTTTCATCATCAATGAAATTTATCTCAAACCATTTATACGATTTCTTTCTAGACTTTCTATGAGTTCTGAGCAAGAAGAGGAAGAATTTGCGATTTGTATAGAATGTGGAAATTCTATTGAAAAATGTGTTTGTGTTTGTCCTTATTGTGGAGAACGTGATAAATGTGAATGTGCACTGTTTGATGCAGCTACAGGCGGTTAGTAAAATTTTTTCACCATATTATTAATATTAAGAAAAATAAGGTGGTAATCTATGAGTTCTGTTGATTTTTCTTGGTTAATTGGTGGACCGCAAGGAAGTGGTGTGGAATCAGGAGCCAATGTTTTCTCAAAGGTTTGTGCTGAATTAGGTTATCAGGTATTTGGAAAAAGAGAATTTCACTCAAACATCAAAGGAGATCATAGTTATTTCACAGTTAGAGTTTCAGACAAATTAATTCATTCAAATGTTAATGATGTCAGTTTGATGATCTCTTTTGATGCTGAAACCATTTTTAGACATTCTAGCGAAGTGATGCCAGGAGGTGGAATAATTTATGATTCTGATTTGGAAAAAATCTCCACAGATTCTGTAGGTACTCTGGACAATTATTTTAAAGAACGACTACATCGAGAATTAGAATCAAAAAATAAACCCTTTACTATAGATGGTGTTCTTGAGATAGCCCGAGAAAAAGGTGTTAATCTTTATCCTGTATCTTTTAAGACTATTCTGGCAAGTCTTGCAGAAGAAACCGAAAATCCCAGATTAAAAGGGATGATTCGAATGTTTAATGTGATAGGGGTTTCACTTTCTTTAGGTTTGATAAAAATGCCTCCTGATTCATTACTAAAATCAATTGATTCTATATTTTCCAAAAAACCACAAATTGCAGAAATAAACAAGCAAGCCGCAACATATTCTTACAACTATGCAGCCTCAAAATTCCCCGATTTCTCATTTGTTTTATCTGGAACTGAAAAACAATCTGATACAATCCTTGTACAAGGACATCAAGGAACATCCATAGGAAAGATGGTTAGCGGATGTCGATTTCAATCTTATTATCCAATTACACCTGCATCTGATGAAAGTGTTTTTCTAGAATCAAATGAAATTTTAGAAGTTCACGATGATAGACCTGGATCAACTACTGTAATCCAAACAGAGGATGAAATATCTGCAATTGGGATGATGATTGGCTCTGCCTTAACTGGAACAAGATCATCTACATCTACCTCTGGACCTGGCTTTGCTTTAATGACTGAAGCGATAGGTTGGGCCGGAATGAATGAAGTTCCAATTGTTTTGACATTGTATCAACGAAGTGGGCCTTCCACTGGTCTTCCTACAAGACATGGTCAAGATGATTTGTTATTTGCGGTAGCTGGAAGTTTTGGAGATTTTCCAAGAATTGTATATGCCTCAGGAGATATAGAAGAAAGCTTCTATGATACTGGTAATTGTTTTAACTATTCTGATGTATATCAAGTTCCTGTAATTCACATGATGGATAAATTTCTATCAAGCTCTGTTGTAACATGTAAAAGATTTGATCCGCAAAAAATTACTATAAATCGCGGAAAATTATTGGAAAAAGTAGAAGGAGAATACAAGCGATTTGCTTTTACTGAGGATGGTATTTCCCCACGTTCTAGATTGGGACTAGATAATGGTATTTTCTGGAACACTGGAGATGAATCTGATGAAACAGGCCATATTACTGAGGATCCTCAAATGCGAATAAAAATGATGGATAAAAGAATGTCTAAATTAGATTTGATTTTAAAACAAGTTCCTAAAGATGAACAGATAGTTTCCTACGGTGTTCATGATTATACTATAATATCTTGGGGCTCAACTAAGGGCCCAATATTGGATGCTCTAGAAATGCTCAAAAAAGAAGGAATTGACATTGGATTTATTCAGATAAAATTAATTCATCCTTTTCCTACCGAACATGTAAAATCACTTCTTGAAAATGTAAAAACTATCATCGATATTGAAGCAAATCATTCGGGTCAATTGGGAAAAATTTTCAAACAAAATGTTACAAGAGAAATAGATTATTTTATTCTGAAATATTCTGGAAGAGGCATGACTAGCACTGAAATTTATGAGTCTTTGAAAAGAATAACTGAAAATAAGGCAAACAAGAGGGAGGTTTTAGAACATGGCGCTTAAACTAGCTGACTACAAAACTACAGTCCATAATGATTGGTGTCCTGGATGTGGTGATTTTGGAATTGTAAATGCATTACAAATGGCTTTAGCTGAAATGGGGATAGAACGTGATAAAGCTGCTATATTTTCTGGGATTGGATGTTCAGGAAAAACTTCTCATTTTATCAATACATATGGAATTCATACGCTTCATGGAAGAGTTTTGACTTTTGCTCAAGGTGGCAAACTTGCAAATCCAGAAATGACTGTATTAGCAGTAGGAGGCGACGGTGATGGACTCGGAATAGGTGCTGGTCATTTTGTTGCTGCTGGAAGACGAAATATTGACATGACTTACATCATATTTGATAATGGTGTTTATGGATTAACAAAAGGGCAAGCTTCTCCCACACTAAAATTAGGAGAAAAAACAAAATCACTTCCTTCTCCTAATACCAATTATAATGTAAACCCAATTGGATTGGCAGTTGCAAGTGGATTTACGTTTGTAGCGCGTGCTTATTCCTATGATGTTAGGCATCTCAAAGATTTGATTGTAAAGGCTGTACAACATAAGGGTCTTTCATTTCTTGATGTTTTACAGCCATGCCCTACATACAATGATCTTAATACCAGAGATTGGTATGCTGGTGAAGATCTTGCTAAGGAATCTATAGAAAGACATTCCAGAATTTACAAATTGGAGGATACTCACTTTGATCCTGTGGTCCATTATGACGATGAAATAGATGAGAAATTAGCTCAAGCCTTGATTAAATCCCTAGAATGGGGAAATAAAATTCCCACTGGAATATTTTACAAAAACGAAATTATTTCGCCATTTGCTACAAGGCTTACTGATAAAATACCAAATTACCTGGAAAATCCTCCTGCAAAACAAAATATTTCTAAAGATGGCATTCCTACCACTGACGTTTCAAAAATACTAGACTCTATGAAAGTCTAGAATTAGATTACCTAAGAAGTTATAGTCTAGTTTGTTTGTAGATCATTTTGCGATTGAACATAAACGAAGCCAATAAAATTTTTAGAAAATCTATTATCAAAGGATTCTTTGAGCCTAATTTGATAAACCTCGATTTTAAAAAATCTGGAATTAAACATCCATCAATAAATGATGATGGGCTGATGCAATCTGATTTACTGCATATCTTTTTTGATATTGATACCGGTTCAGATTATCCTGATGGGGATGAGTGGTTTATTGTAGAGTTACTTTTTCCACACGATCTCAAACTCCCAGATAATCTAAAGGGGCCTGATTTTTTTACTACCATTTCAGTAGAAGGTGGAAAGACCTATTGGCATCATCGTGAGCTGGTACGCTACAAATACGGAAAATCAAAAAAACTTACTGATGCATTGGAATTTTTGGAATCAAAATACAAAGAACTTCATGGGCTTTTAGAGCCATTACAAAAAGATCTCACTTAAGAGGAGTCCATGTATCTCCTCTAAAGGTGTATTTTTTTTCTTTTGACATTGCCAAATTTAGACGCCATCTGATTGATTTTGAATCAAATTTGTAAATTAATTCTAAAACATCAGAGGGTAATTTTTCTGGGTCTGTATGATATGGAAGTAATTCTAAAACAAAATGAATTTTCTCTATTTCATTGTCAAACAATTGCTTTTCTTCTGTATCTAAATCAAAAGAAATTTTTGGATTACCTAAAAAATTAATTTTTATTTTTATTTCATTTCCAG
>JAUWQG010000026.1 GCA_030611185.1 Nitrososphaerota archaeon | reverse complement strand
TGGTTCGAAGAATGGTGGGGTGGACAAGAAAAGGTGGTAGTCAAAGTATCTGGAATTAAAGAACTACAAGAAATTAAACAACATGCAATTGATCTTAATCTTAGATGGTCTCAGGTCTCTGATGCAGGTCATACCCAACTGGCACCTGTAACTACAACTTGTATCTCAATTGGACCTGCCCCTGAAAGTTTAATTGATAAAGTTACTGGTGACTTGAAATTACTCTGATTTTTTGATTATTTTTGGAATAAGATATAACGAGGGTTTATAATTTTTCAACTGTGAAGAAAAAAGGAATACTAGTCGCAGTTTTTTTTGGTACTATTTTACTAACATCTACAGTTGCAATCTCTTTACCAAATCTGATGGGTCCAATTGATACTGAAAATACGACAACTGGTACTCCTGCAGATAATTTTCCTGACGTTCAACGCGCACAATTTTGTGGTTCTGGCGAGGCAAAATCAACCACATATGTTAGAGAATTTACGATTCCTACTGTTTGCACAAATCCTCTAGCAATTGTTACTGACTTTGAAGGAAATGTTTGGTTTGCTCAAACAAATACTGGCAATTTGGCAAAATTTGATCCGATTACTGAGTCATTTACAGAGTATGAAAATCCGAGTTGGCCACCAAATGGCCGCTCCATGATGTGGGGAATGGACGATGCTCCTGATGGTTCTATTTGGTACACTGATGAAACTTTTGATTCTATTTGGAGGTTCACTCCTCAGGATGAAAAATATCAGAGATTAACTTATCCTTCTCAAGGTGACGCTCTTCCTCAAAAATTAAAAGTTGCAGGTTCTCAAGTAATTGTAAATGATTTTACCGGAAATAAAATTACTTTCTTAGACCCTACTCTTGCTGAACAAAAAGACTTTAACTATCTTAGCATTCCCTCTCCAGTTGATGATTCAGTAACCGGTGATTTTGCAATAGATGCAGAAAACAATCTCTGGTATACAAACTGGTTATTTCAACAAGGCGGAGTGTTGGTAAAATTTGATCAAGATGGATATCGTTCCTCAGTAGCAAATTCTGGTGAAGAACTTTTACCTTTGTTTGATCATATTGATGTTTTACCACTTCCTGAAACTATGCAAACTCCAAATGGCGCCACCGCAACTGAAGACGGAAAAATTTGGCTTGTTGATACTTCAAGTTCTTACTTCTTTAGTTTTGATCCTGAAAGTGAGGAATTCACTCAATATGTGACCTCTGATCCTCCATTGGTCACATATGGAAATTCTAGTGGCATCATCAAGACTCCTATCTCCAGACCTTATTGGGTTGAGACCAATGATTTAGGGCAAATAGTTTTCAATGAACAAACGGCTAACAGACTAGCTGTGATGGATCCAAAATCTGAATCTTTGGTAGAGTATTTTGTTCCATCAATGAATCCAAACTGGGGTGATTGTGGTGAAATGGAAAACTGTGGTCTTGCCCAAATTTTTGATTTTACAGTAGATGGAGATAAAATTTGGTTTACTGAGTGGGTAGAAAACAATATTGGTGTAGTTGATACCTCCATTGGGCTTCCACTAGATATTGAATTAGACTCAAAATTAATTTCTCTAAAAGCAGGTCAATCAAGAGAAATCACTTTTGTAGTTTCTCCTCAAACCTCGCAAGACTTGTTTAATGTGTCTCTGATATTGTCAGACACACATGAATTTTTAGATGTGGCAACTGATTCAAATATTCCTCAAACCTTTCAGTTAGATTTTGATGCTCCAAGGCCAATCACAGCTACAATTTCAGCGTCTGACGATGCACTCCCTGGAACATACAAAGCACTGCTAGGAGCTCAAACAGATGAGATTTCTGTCAGTAAATTCATTACAATAGTAATAGAATCGTGATTCCAAAAATAGATTCTCAGATTGGGATTTCTGTTTATAGCACAAAATTTGAAGGGATAGGGGGAAAAATTAGAACTAGTTCAGAAGATTTTGAGGTTTCAGAAGTAATTTCTGATAAATCTCTAAAATTAATTTTAGAACAAAGTGATTATGCAGTTTACAAATTAAAAAAGAAAAAAATTGATACCAACCATGCCCTTTCAGATATTTTCAGAAAAAAAGGCCTGAGATTAAAAGCACTTGGATTAAAGGATGCATCAGCGATTACTGAACAATTCGTGTGTTCTAATAATAAAGGACGGTCCATTGACAATTATGTTTCCTCAAAGTACTCACTTGAAAAAATAGGATATGTAAAAAAACCACTCTCAAAAAAAGATATGGTTGGGAATAATTTCAAAATAAAAATAGCTGACTGCAAAGATACTCTTTCAGAATTCCAAGAGCAAGACAAAATTTTAAACTTTTATGGTTATCAAAGATTTGGTTCAAAAAGAGCTGTAACCCATTTAATTGGAAAGGCGATTTTACAGAGGGATTTCGAAAAGGCAGTAGAATTAATTTTGTCTTTCAGATCCATTTTTGATTCAAAAGAAAATAATGAAATTAGAGAAAAATTAATCGACAAATCAAATTTTGAGAAATATTTTGATCAAGTTCCTCCACAAATGGATATTGAGAGAATAGTCCTACGTGAAATGATTGAAAGTGGTGACTCTCAAAAATCAATTCGGAGGGTTCCCTTATCTCTTAGGAGATTTTACATTCAGGCTTACCAATCATTTTTGTTTAATCATACTCTGAGTTCTGCATTTTTAGATGGCGAAAATCTATTTGAATCAAAAGAAGGCGATGTTTGTTTTGATTTGAAAGGAATTATTGGAAAATACCTTAAAGGTACAGATCAACGTCTTGCAATTCCTTTTGTTGGTTATTCTTATTACAAAAAAACTCGTTTTGATTATCAAATTTCCAAAATTTTGGAATCTGAAGAAATTTCTCCAAAGGATTTTTTCATTAAGGAAATGCAAGA
Source organism: Nitrososphaerota archaeon (assembly GCA_030611185.1). Lineage (GTDB taxonomy): Archaea > Thermoproteota > Nitrososphaeria > Nitrososphaerales > Nitrosopumilaceae > Nitrosomaritimum. The sequence continues at coordinate 7,305 of JAUWQG010000026.1, read as the reverse complement.
GGTGAGTAACGAAGGCGGTTTTAGGCAAGCTGCATTGTCTTGTTCTAACTATTCAACTGAAGGAAACACATTAGAATTCACTCTTTCAAGAGGTTCTTTTGCTACAATTATGTTAAGAGAAATAATGAAACCTCAAGATCCTCTTAGTGCTGGATTTTAGGTTTCTTTAAGTTATGGTCTTTTAGAATTTTAATTAAATTGGTTAAAGCATACATGTTGATTAGTTGTGAGATTGGAGAAGAGCAAACAATTTATTCCAAACTAAATGAAATCCCTGAAATTAAAAATTGTTTAATCACTTATGGTAGTTATGACATTGTAGCAGAATTTGAAACCAAAACTTCTCATGACATGAACGATGTTATTAGCTCAAAAATTAGAAAACTGGAAAACATTCGAAGTACAATCACACTTCGAGTTTCAGATTAACTTTCGTATTTTTATTGAAATTCCCACTCCTGAAATAATTATGCCTGAAATTGCAATTTGGATTCCATAAGATACCCATTCGGGATTTGCATACATGAAAGAAGATTCAGGACCTACTACTGATTGACCCTGAAGATGAAAAATTATACCCAACATGAAAATTATTGTGCCTATGAACACAATCAAACTCCAAATTTTCATTTTCCTTTATGGTGATTCACTTCAATAAAGGGTAAACAGAATTGATAAGTTGACCAAATGATTTTTTGATTTGTTCTTTAATGGTTTTCTAAAGATCTCAAAAAATGTACAACTCTACATTTGATGTTACTGATTCTTCTAGTCACAAATATTTGAATTTGATATTGTTTTTGTCATCTGCATCTCTTGCTGTATTGTTATTTTTAATATTTTTTCCTCAAATCAACGCAATCTATAATGAATCTCCAATTTTGATTAATCTAATGTTTATTCCTGCCATGTTGGTAGGTTTTCTTTACGGTTTGAGAATAACAGAACGTGCCGTTAAACCTTCTGAAACTAGAAGTCCTCTGAAAAGATCAATTGTAAAAGTATTTTTGTTCTTTTTTGTAATAGGTGGTTTATTTAGCTCTGTTAATTTTGCAATAAACGGAGGAAGTATTATGCCTCAGTCCAATTTTTTAGAAGAGGGATTATTACCTTGGCTAAATGAATTTGTAACTGCAAATGGTGGTGCAACTTTCTTAATTATTACTAGTATTACTTTGATGGCTGCTGCAACAAAAAAAATTGTTGGAATGAATACTGGATTTTTAAATAGATTGGTGACTTTTGTTGGAACTTTTGTTTTCTTTTCAATGCTTGCATTAAGCTTCACTGATTCTGATCCTACGTTTTCAGGTGTTTTTCTCTATACTTTTTATCAAGCAGGGATTGTAGGTGGTGCATTTTTTGCAATGAATAGGCTAACAAAAAATCTTAACAGTTGGGAAGATTTTGGAAATGGGTATTAGGATTTATTCGTCTAAATCTATATAAATTCTGGAGATCTCAGAGTTTATTCTACTGTGATATTTTTCACATCCCTCTGTTTTAAAGTCATTATTTTTGCATTCATTAAAGTGAGCAGTATTGTCTCTTTGAATATTGTCTGCATATAATCCATCTCCACCAATGAATAAAGCAATTAATCCAATTGCAGCAAGACTCCCTGCTACCATAATCATCGCATATCCTACCTGTGCATGATTGTGAGTCTCTTTCATTCACCAAAAATCCATCGACCTTGAATTTATTCTTTTCAAGAATTAGATCCATTACCCAATTATGGTGTATTATGAGAAAAAAAGAAAAGATAGTAAATTGAACAATATTCTATGAGTATTCAAATTCTTCAATACGAGTTTTTGGGACCAATAAAATTAGATGAATGGGGACCTCCTATGGAAAAAGTAGTTTACCTTATCTTCTCAAGAAAAAAAGACTCTTTTAACATAATCTATGTTGGAGATTGCGAAAAAACAGAGGCGAGCAATTTTTTTAAAAACAACTCAAATTTTAAATGCTGGAATCAAAAAGCAGGTTCTGAGGATTCACTTTACCTAGCTATTTTACCAATGTTTGAATCAAATGAGTCTTCAAGAAAAACAATAGCGAATAAAATTATTCTTCATTATCATCCTTCTTGTAATCCAGAAAATGTTGAAGGGGAAAAACCAGATTATGTGGTTCGTTCAAAATTAGACTTGAATTCCTCAAATAATTCATTAGAAAATTTAGGAGAATCCAAAGAAAAAATCCCATGTGCTTGCTGTGGTTCTGATATGAAAGTAGACAAAATTCTTGAAAACACCACGATTCTAAAATGTTCTGGGTGTGGCATTACTGACACAAGATTAAATTCATGATCTTGCTTTATTTTGAACTTCAAACAACTGTAAAGTCAATAAATCAATGGCTTTTTTCAAATGTTCAAATTCATTAATTGAATGAATTTGGCCTTCAACTAAAGCTCTTAGAACCTTGACAGAATTTGTTTGAAATTCATCTTTGGATACTATTTCCATGGCATTAAGTTTGGAGAGGAGGTTGTCTAGATCTTTTTTCATCTCTTCAGCTGGTACATGTTTTTCCATATTTTAGGCAAAACAAATTTGATATATGAATTATGGTTAAAGCAAGTCTTCATCTATCTTTTGAATTGGATCTACATATTGTTGACAAGTACATGTAGGAACTTGACATTTTCCAACCTTCATCAGAGATTCATTTTCATCAGAGGAAATGTGTGCCTCATCAGTATGATGACATAGACTGCAATTCATGTACAATCTAACTAGGTCCATTATTTAAGCCAGAATATTCTATTATGGAATTAACACTGCTCTTGCTTCTATCTGTGAGTCTTTTAATTTTTTTAAAACTTCGTTTGCTTTTTCTAAGGGATATGTTTCTGAAATTACTTCTAGATTTTTCTCATTGCATATCTTGATTACTTGCTCCATGTCTTTAGTTGATCCAATCAATGTTCCACGAATAGTTTTTTCCTCAAATGCAATAAACGGTGGATTTTCTCCTATTGTAGCAATTACAATAATTCCTCCTTTTTTCACTGATTTTATTGCAGTATCAGTCACAATATCTGCGGGTGCAAATACAATTGCTGCATCTAACAATCCTTGTTTTTCTTTAATTTCTTTAAGAAAATTTTCTTGATTTTCTGAGAACACCATGCTGTCAACGGCTCCTAATCTTCTTGCAACATCGAGGTGTTTTTGATTTCTAGAAAATGCAATTACATCACATCCCTCAACTTTTGCAAATTGTACTGCCATATGTCCAACTCCTCCAATACCAAAAATACCAATTTTTTTATGTAATTGTGGTTCTGCTGCTTTCACTGCTTTAAAGGCGGTAATACCTGCACAAAACAATGGAGCTGCATATTCTGGCTTCATGTTTTCAGGAACTTTTGTTGCAAAATCTTCTAAAACCGTAATGTATTCTGTATACCCTCCTTTGAAAGATTCTCCTGTAATTACGGATGATTCACATAGGTATTCTTTTCCTTCTTTGCAATATTGACAGGTTTTACATGCTTCTAAAAGGGGGGTGATTCCAGCTCTGTCTCCTACCTTAAACTTTGTAACATTTTTTCCAATTTCCACAATCATTCCTACAACTTCATGACCTGGCACTGTGGGAAGGGTAGGTGGTATTCCAAGATCTTTCCAATCTCCTTCAATTCCATGTAATTGTGAATGACACACACCACAAGCTTCAATCTTGATTAAAATTTCATTTTCTTTTTTAATTTGATGTCTATCAATTTTTTCCAATTTTAAAGGATTAGTTTCTATTGGAGCACATTGGGAGAGAACCATCGCTCGCATCTTTTCCATGATTGACTGATTTTTCCAATGGGATTTTAAGATTGTTAAATTACTTTACTTCATTTTAATTTTTTTAAAATTCAATAATTTGAAGATGTATAAGGCAGCAAATCTGTAAGAAAAAAATTGTCTGAAAAAGGTAATTGGACTGAGAAAGATGAAGCTACAATTACTGCAGTTATAGTAAATATGATAAATCAAAAACAAATGTTTAGAGATCTTGGAGAAAAAGGTGAATTGCCCAATTCATTTAGGATTCAAGATTCTAAAGAATATGTTCTAGGTATTTTTACAGGAATAGTAATCAATCTGTTTGCAAATTATTGGGTAGGTGAACATGAATCAGGATTATTGCCTGAAGATTTGCGATATCTTTATCATAAAATTGCATTATCTCATGACATGATTGTTGATGGATTATTTGAATAACTTTTATTTTATATCAAAAATTTTTTTTAGTACTTTTTAATCAATAATCATAATAGTTCATTTATTATGAAATTCAATTCATTAAGAAAATATATGTCAAATAAGTACCAATTACATGCCTGAAGGAATAACTTCTGAGGATCGAGAACGTGTGGCCCTTTTACGGTTAGTTACAAACTCAAAACATGAATTTAACAAACTCTCTGTGGTCCAATTGAAAAGATTACAAGAGTTGGTTGAAAAAAAGGATTATAGTCATAGTAAAAAAGCCCATAAATCTAAATTAAAACTATTGGGAAAAATCAATGTTAGACTTTATGAATTAGAAGAGGGACATTCTATTATTTAGATTTAGGAATTCAATTAGGTACAAATAGTAAAAAGAATATGTTTTATCGTGACAAAAAATCACCTTGTAAATGAAACTAGCCCGTATTTACTTCAACATGCAGATAATCCTGTACATTGGTTTGCTTGGAATCAAAACGCATTAAAAAAAGCTCAAGATGAAAACAAGCCAATTTTTCTGAGTATTGGTTACAGTGCATGCCATTGGTGTCATGTAATGGCTCACGAGTCTTTTGAAAATGACGATGTTGCCAAATTTATGAATGAAAATTTTGTAAACATTAAGGTAGACAGAGAAGAACGACCTGATATTGATGATATCTATCAAAAAGTTTGTCAAATAGCAACCGGACAGGGTGGCTGGCCATTGAGTATTTTTCTTACGCCTGATCAAAAACCATTCCATGTAGGAACTTACTTTCCTGTATTGGATTCTTACGGACGTCCTGGATTTGGAAGTATTTTGAGACAATTGTCTCAAGCATGGAATGAAAAACAGAAAGATTTGGAAAAAACTGCAAACAATTTTCTTGATGCCTTACAAAAAACAGAAACCGTAAAAGTTCCAACAAAATTAGAAAGATCTTTACTTGATGAGGCAGCTATGAACTTGTTTCAAATGGGTGATTTTTCTTATGGTGGCTTTGGTGCGGCTCCAAAATTTCCAAATGCTGCAAATATTTCATTTTTGTTTCGTTATGCCAAATTATCAAAACTCTCAAAATTCAACGAGTTTGGACTAAAAACTCTAAACAAGATGGCAAATGGGGGAATTTTTGATCAAATCGGTGGTGGTTTTCATAGGTATTCTACTGATGCCAAATGGCTTGTCCCTCATTTTGAGAAAATGCTTTATGATAATGCACTAATCCCAGTAAATTATGCTGAAGCATACCAAATAACAAAAGATCCTTTCTATCTTGATGTTCTCAAAAAAACTTTGGATTTTGTTATTCGTGAAATGACTTCTCCTGATGGGGGATTCTATTCTGCATATGATGCAGATTCTGAAGGGGAAGAAGGAAAATTCTATGTTTGGAGTAAAAGTGAAATCAAAAGTATTCTTGGTGATGATGCAGAATTATTCTGCCTTTACTATGATGTAACTGATGGGGGGAATTGGGAAGGAAAAAATATTCTGTGTAATAATATTAACATCTCCACTGTAGCGTTCAATTTTGGATTAAAAGAAGATAAGGTTAGAGAGATCATCTCTTCTTGCTCTCAAAAACTGTTAAACGTTCGTTCTAAACGTGTTTCTCCGGGGCTAGATGATAAGATCCTTACCTCTTGGAATTCATTAATGATTACAGCGTTTGCAAAAGGATTTCGTGTTACTGGAGATGAGCGTTATCTGAATGCTGCAAAAAATTGCATCACATTTCTAGAAAAAAATCTTTTTGTTGATGGTAAATTATTAAGAACTCACAAAAACGGTTCTGCAAAAATTAATGGATATTTGGAAGATTACTCCTATTTTACAAATGCACTACTTGATGTTTTTGAGATTCATCCTGATTCAAAATATCTTAAACTAGCACAACAATTGGGTCATCACATGGTTGATCACTTTTGGGATGAAGAAAATAACAGTTTTTTTATGACCTCTGACAGTCATGAGTCGCTAATTATTAGACCAAAGAGTAACTATGATTTGTCATTACCTTCTGGTAATTCAGTTTCATGTTTTGTTTTACTTAGACTCTTTCATCTTTCCCAAGAACAAAAATTCTTGGAAATTTCAACTAAAATTATGGAGTCTCAGGCACAAATGGCAGCTGAAAATCCTTTTGGATTTGGATTTTTGCTAAACACAATCTACATGTATTTACAAAAGCCTCTTGAAATCACAATTCTAAATGATAGCAACAAAGAGATTTGTAATTTTTTAACAAAATCATTTTTACCTGAATCTATTTTGGTTTCAATAAACAATTCCAAACAATATGATAATCTTTCTAATTATACTTTTTTTACAGGAAAAAACTTTGACTCTAATACAACTAATGTTTTTGTTTGTAAAGATTTTACTTGTTCATTACCGCTTCAAACTATTGATGAGATAAAAAAGGTAGTAGAATAATCCTAGACTCTATTAAATTTTTTTTAAATCCATATGTAATACTTCGCCAACTTGAGGTCTTCCGAGATGTTCGTACCTACTTTTTGGCATGGCCATAGTTATTTGGGTTTGTTGATAGCTTTTCATCTTTATTGTTGGTTGAGCTTGAAGAATTGCCTCCAATAAAGGCATTACTTGCTCCTTTGTTTCAGAATCTAGCTTTTTGGCAACATTTTCTATAATCATTTGTTTTTGAGATATTGGTTCAGTTGATACATTTTCAATTAATGTTAATTGTATCATTTGTCCATTATCTACAATTTGTGAAATTTTGAACTCATTTGTAGCTGACAATAAATTTAGTGATTTGCCTTGTGATTTATCTTTACCTTAGGGCAAAATATAATGAAACAAATGCAATAGCTACTGATCCTGATACTCCTAAAACAAAAATAATTTTACTACCGTCTAGTTTCATTTCTTTTTTAATTATAAATTCAAATTAATTTGTAGCTATGTTTTCTTGATTTTTTATTCCCTAATTCTACTAGACAAATATTTTTCTTCAAATTTTGACCTTTTACCTGTCTGGAATCATGCAAATTATGTTAAATTTTCTCCAAAAGCAACAATGTCTGTATATCTAGGAATGTTTAGTTGGGA
>JAUWQG010000076.1 GCA_030611185.1 Nitrososphaerota archaeon | reverse complement strand
GGATGCTATGCAAAATGTATTAATTTAAGCCAAGAAGCTGAACCTGAAATTTGGAATGCCATTAAACCTGGTGCAGTTTTAGAAAATGTTGTACTAAATGATGGAAAACCTGATTATGATGATAATGCACTAACTGAAAACACACGTGTGGCATATCCGTTGGATTACATTCCAGGTGCTGTGGTTCCAAGTATTGGTGGCCATCCAAAAATCATTGTTTTTCTTACCGCAGATGCATTAGGGGTATTACCTCCAATTTCTAGACTGACAAAAGAAGGAGCAATGTATCATTTCATGTCAGGATATACCAGCAAGTTGGCTGGAACCGAACGTGGTATTAAAGAGCCAAAATCGGTATTTTCTGAATGTTTTGGCGCACCATTTATGCCTAGATCTGCAGCAGTTTATGCTAAACTCCTTGGTGAAAAAATAAACAAACACAACACTACTGTTTACCTGATTAACACTGGATGGTCAGGTGGGCCATATGGCATTGGTGCTAGAATCAAAATAAAGTATAGCAGGGCAATGATTACAGCTGCGTTAAATGGAGATCTAGATAAAGCAGAATACCGACATGATGAATTATTCAATCTTGACATTCCTACAACTGTTGATGATGTACCTCCAGAAATCTTAGATCCAAAAAACACTTGGACTGACAAAGACTCGTATGAAAAATCTGCAAAGAACTTGTCTAAAATGTTTATAGAGAATTTTGAGAAATTCAATGATGTTTCACCAGAAATAAAAAACGCTGGACCTAAATTCGTATAGATTTTGGTTTTTTAGAAATCTGTAAACCCACTAATCCTACAATTACAACAATAACGACAATTATTCCAATCTGCTTTTCTGGCAAATCAAATAATTCAAATGGTTTGGAGGATCCTGCCAAAACAGAATCTACTTCAATTATGTTAAACGCATCAAATGATTCTTCACCTACTCTAATCTTTGATTCAACCCAGTACTCTCCATTTTCATAAACACTCATTGATACTATTTGGCCAGGAGTTGCAGAAGTGGTGTCTGTGCTTCCGTCTTTGCTATTTGTAACAGAAATTTTTGCAAAACTCCATGATTCTGGATGAAAAATTTCAAAGTTTAATTTTCCATTTTCTTGTGATACTGAAATTGACCCTTCTGTAAAGTGAAGTAAAAATGGAATTACATACCTATCTTCATTTTGATTTACAATAATTTTTCCTTCATGATCTCCGAACTTTTCTTCAAGGGCATTTATCCTGATTTGTAAATTATTTCCTTCAAGAACATTTGAGAATTGTAAAAACTCTGGACCTTCAAAAGAAATCTCAATATTCTCTAATGATCCATTTAGGGACTTTAGCTCTAACACTTGAGCGGCCTTTGGGGCATCTGAGGAAATGTTTAGAACAAAATGAGGTGGCTGAATCACCAAAGTCGCATCAATTGCCCTTGCAATGTTTAATCTTCCTGTCCCTGCATCATTAAGGGAAAATTCTAGGCCATATGCATCTGATACAGGCTCAACAGTGGTCAATAACAGCGATTTAATTTCATGGTGATGAATTCCTGGGTTTTTTTGAATCAGTAAAGCAGCAGCGCCACTAACATGAGGGGCAGCATAACTTGTTCCACTTGTAAAATTATAGCCTCCATTATTTTGGGTGGTATTGATGTATGCCCCTGGTGCTACAATGTCAGGTTTAATGTAAAAAGGTGAAACAGGACCTCTTGAACTAAAATGAGCAACAAAATCTGGATTGAAAAATAAGTGAAGACTGGCAAAATTATCCTCTTTGATCATTTCTTTAATTTCTAAACCTTCTTCTCTATCAATTGATACCACGGGAATTCTTGGCTGGTATCCTGGCTCAACAAATTCATGTGTTAATTCCCCAAGAAAAATTCCTGGTTCATTATTGTAAACAATGAGTGCTTTTGCACCTGCATTTGCAGAGTTTGTTTCTTTAATAGAAAAATAAAGTAACTCACCTTCAACATCACTTCCTCTTTCCACTAAGAGAATTGAGTCTGTCACATTAATTCCTATAAGATCATTTTCTTTTCCATATCCGCCAACAGTAATTGAAGCCTTTATTGGTTCATCCAAATTGGTAGAACCTACCATGGGAATAACTGTAAATGGTTTTTCATTTACTTCCAAAGTTGCAACCAAACTCGAGGTTAGATTATTGTATGTTGCACCCACTGTAACTGCTCCAAAATTTTTTCCTGGACTTCCTATTGTTTCAAGTCCTGGACCATCATTTCCTGCAGCAGTAACTACAAAAATTTCTTTTTCTAAGGCTCGGGTCACTGCACCATCAATCTGAGTATTTGTTTTGTTTACGCCAAGACTAATGTTAATGATGTCTGCCTTGTCCTCAATAGCTTTCTCAATTGCTTTGATGATTAAATCAGATGATACTGCATCTCCGTCTTCTGACACCTTGTAGGCTAAAATTTTGGCTTTTGGGGCGACTCCTTTTACCTGACCATCTGCAGCAATTACTCCTGCAACTTGAGTTCCATGACCATTGTTATCCATGGGTGGCTCTCCTTCTTGAATGAAATTGTATCCTCCAATTACTTTACCTTCTGGACCCCATCCTAAAAGATCTGGATGATTAAAATCAACCCCTGTATCGATTACTGCAATTTTTATTCCCTCTCCTGTTATACCATTCAGTCTAGGAATTTCTGTTCCTACAAAAGGCACACTTTTGTCAAGATACAAACTAAATTCCTCATCTCCGCCAAACAACTCAAAGAGAACCATCGAGAATGATAGTATAGCAATCAGAGAAAAAATAATTTTAACCTTCACAAGTTTTCTAGTCTTTTTTTGCAAGTAAAAACCAATTGGCTAGTAAAGCAATAAATGGAATAACGAATTTTTGTGATATATGGGAAAATACACACTTCCTGAAATGCCATATGCATATGATGCATTAGAACCTCATATTGATGCAAAAACAATGGAGATTCATCACTCAAAACATCATCAAGCATATACCGACAAACTAAATGCAGCTTTGGAAGGCTGTCCTCAAGAGATTCAAGATAAAGATATTTTGGATATTTTATCTGATCTTAATCAGGTACCGGAGGACAAAAGAGGTGCAGTTAATTTTAACGGTGGTGGTTATGATAACCATAGGCTATTTTGGAATAACATGAAAGCAAATGGAGGCGGAGAACCTGGGGGATCAATTGCTGATGCAATAAACAATTCCTTTGGAAGCTTTTCTGACTTTAAAGAGAAATTTTCATCTACTTCTGCAGTAATTCAAGGAAGTGGTTGGGGATGGTTAGTATTCAATCCTTCTTCAGGAAAGGTTGAGTACAAAGCAATGCCAAATCAAACTAGTCCAAGAACTGAAGGGTTAGTACCTCTTTTAGGATTAGACGTTTGGGAGCATGCATACTATCTAAAATATCAAAACAAGAGACCAGATTATATTTCATCTTGGTGGAATGTAGTAAATTGGGACGAAGTAGAAGATAGATTCTCAAAAGCAAAATAAAGTTCATTCTTTATTTTTTTATTCATTTATTTTTATTTTCACTATAATCTTATGAATCAATTTATAACCATCTCAAAATGATTTGTTGTAAATGAGTGAGGAAAAAGCACAAAAATTAATGCAGCAAATGCAAATGCTAGAGACTTATTTTGCAGATTTGTCACAACGAGAGGGTACTCTTTACAACGTTTTACGAGAAGCTACAGCTGCCATAGAGTCAATAAAATCCCTCAGTCAAAAATCTGATTCTGAGACTTTGGTTCCTGTGGGTATGGGAACTTTTGTTAAAACTAAAATTTCATCTAATGATAAGATTGTTTTGAATATTGGATCTGGTATTTCTTTAGAAAAAGATTCTACGTCTGCAATAAATTATCTTGAAGCAAGAATTAAGGAAATAGAAGTCGCTATTCAAGATACGTCTGCTAAAAAACATGATGCGTCAGCACAATTAGAGCAAGGAAAAAATCAAATTAATCAATTAATGCAACCAGATTCTCAAAATAGATCAGGTTAAAATAATGTTTGACAAACTTCGTAGCGCATTTTCTAATGCAGCGAAAAGTCTAACAGAAAAAGAACTAAATGAAAAGGATATCGAAGATATTTTATTTGAATTAGAAATTTCCCTTCATGAGTCAGATGTTGCAAGTGAAGTCATTGATGAAATCAAATCTGATTTAAAAACTAAGTTGATTGGAACAAAAGTAGAGAAAAATGAAATTGAAAAATTTGTAAAAGATAGTCTTATTTCTACAATTTCGTCTCTATTTGATGCTGCAGGAAAAATTGATGTTTTTGGATTAATTGACGAAAAAAAGAAATCTGGACAACCCTTTTTGATTTTATTTGTAGGAATTAATGGAACTGGGAAAACTACGTCGCTAGCTAAGATGGCCTATATGTTGCAGCAAAAAAAATATTCCGTAGTCGTAGCAGCCGCAGATACATTTAGAGCTGGTGCAATCGAACAATTGCGAGAGCACACAAATCGTTTGAATCTAAAACTAGTTGCTCAGAATTATAATTCTGATCCAGCAGCAGTAGCACGAGATGCTGTTCTCTATGCAAAATCTCACAAGGTCGATTGTGTATTAATTGATACTGCAGGAAGAATGCAAACGAGTAAAAATTTGATGGAACAAATAGGTAAAATTACTAAAGTAGTAAAACCTGATTTTAAATTTTTTGTTGGCGATTCCCTTGCCGGAAATGATACTGTTAATCAAGCAAAAGAATTTTTTGAACATGTACAATTTGATGGCACTATTTTGACAAAAAGTGATGCTGATGCACGAGGAGGTGCTGCGCTATCTGTAGTTAAAATGACATCTACCCCAGTTCTTTATTTGGGGGTAGGGCAGGAATATCCAGATCTAAAATCATTTGATAAGGAAACTTTCTTGGAAACTGTATTTGGTTCAATTGAAAATGTGGACTTTGAGAAATCTGAACCAACACCAGAACCTGAACCAACATCAGAACCTGAACCAACACCAGAACCTGAACAAACACCAGAACCTGATGTGATATCCGATGATCCA
>JAUWQG010000067.1 GCA_030611185.1 Nitrososphaerota archaeon | reverse complement strand
CATGAGAAATCCTAACCCTATCTTTGTTGCAGGGTCTGTATCAAAATCAATGACTCCTGCAGAAAGTCCTCCTGTGGTTATCACTCCTGCAGATTCAAAAAATGCATTTTCATAGCTAACATCTTCAATTGCAGCCAAATGCCCTGCCGTAATCATTGCAATTATTGGAAACAAGGCAACTATTATCAAGGTTGAATAGATTTCTTTTTTTGTTTCAATCGGTAATTGCTCTCGTTTTACTTTACTGAGGATATCTCTGGCATTTTTCAAGTGGAATAGTCTGAATATTTTTAGACCACCTGCAGTTGAAAAACCACACCCTCCAATGAACATTAATAGAATTAAAATTCCATGGGCTGCAGGGTTTAATCCTGACAAACTTTCTTGTTGAAGGCCAGCAGTGGTGCTAGCTGACACAGAATGAAATGCACTTTCTAATGGATCAAAACCACTAATTGCCATAAACAAAAGTGTTGCAGTAATTAATATTGCAAAATACACTAGTACTTCTTTTCCTAGCTTTGGTGAGAGGAATTTTTTTCTGACAAATCCATAGTGGAATGTAAATGGTAAGGCCCCAAGAATCATTGCACCCATCAAAACTATTTCTTCTTGCCAAAGAAGATCCTGTAAAATTGTTGAATTTGGCAAGAATCCTCCAGTTGCCAATGTACTCATAGCTAATGAAAAATTATCCATTAGGTTTCTTTCTCCGAAAACCCACAACAGCAATGCGACAATTACAATGTAAAGTGCAAAAATCACAGTGATTGTACCAAATAATTCTCTCATGTGTAATGTTCTACCTGAAATAAAACCTCTCATGGAACGAAGTTTTGATTCTGGATAAAATGCTGTAATTACGAGATAAATGAAACTCATTCCTCCTACAAGCTGGGTAAAGCTTCGATAGAAGGTGAAACTCTGAGGCAAATTCTCAGGTTCATCAAATAAAGAAATGCCTCCAGTTGTAAATCCTGCTGCACTAGAAAAAAATGCGTTTGAAAATGCCTCAGTTGGAGTCAAATCGGGAGCGGATATGTAAAGATATGGTGTTGTTCCAAAGAGTGTTAACAAAAACAGACTTGAAAAAACAAGCACAGAAGCTTGTCGGAGGTTGAGGCTAGCCTTTTCTCCATACGAATTTAGAAAAAACCCTGTTACTAACAGCAAGACTGTATTGAGGTAAATTCCAGTGGCAATCTCAGTCTCTGCCAGTACTGTGGCCACAATTGCGGGAACCAGGAGCAAAACTCCTGCAAATTGTAAAACAAATCCCAAATTTCCTAATATTGCTTTGATTGGTGGGCTGAGAAGCCGTGGAGGTGTTGCAGTTGCATCTCTTATGGCATTTGCAATTGTTGCTTGAAAAATAATCCCAATAATTTGATTTTTTTTATTACTTACAGGTAATTTTCTAATATTGTTGTCCCTCATTTTATGAAGTGCATCTTGTAGAGTTGCTTTTTCATTTATTACAATTAAAGGTGTAGTCATTACATCTTTTAGTGATGTAGCTTCTGCGTAAACTGAAGCATCGCTAACTTTTCTTAAAATATCTTCATCTGTAACAATTCCTATAGGGTCTCTTTTTTCATCAGTTACAATAATGTCATCTGTCTCATAATGCTGAAGCATCCTTGCAGCATTCCGTGTTAGGGTATTTTGATTTAGTAGCAATACATCCTTATCCATAAATTCTGATACTGGTTTTGTAAGGATGTAAGATACTGCCTTTTCAGGATTGGTTGACATTAAGCTATGATTTATTATTCATGTTAAATAATTTGGGGTAAATCGTTATTGATCGTATGAAAACTACGTATGAAACTTTATTTTATTAGGAAGTCTAACTGTAAAATTGAATTTTAAAGTAAAAGAGCATTAAAACCAAGTTGTAAAGACGTGTTTTAGCATGTGTTTATAAGTATAAAATTTGTACTTTAACTAATACAATGGATATTAATCAAGAACAAGATCCTGATTATGAATCAGTCAAGATTGATTATGTTGGATTTGTAGATCCATATGCTGTTGAAGGAATGGTTGTCCTTAAAGCATCAAATGGAAAAGAATTTCATATAAGGGCATTTTCAGGAGAAGTTGCAAAACACATCTCAAGTTTTTCTGAAACCTCAGAAGACTCTGCGCCTTCAATTTACAAAATGATTGAAGATATCTGTGAAGAAAATGAACTGGTGTTAGTCAAAGTCAAAATCTATGAAAGTGGCGAAGTATTACGTGCAAATCTCTACTTTACAGGTAAAAAAGACATGGTTTTGAGAAATTATCGTGCCTCAGATGCTTTGGCATTGGGTGCATTTTACAAAATACCTATTTTGGTCCGAAATAATCTCCTGAAAGCAAGCATGGAAGCATAACTTAATCAAAAAAGTTTTCAGGGAAAATAGTTTTTATCTTGTCCATTTCTTTTTGATACTGGTCAATGTCTGACTGAATTTTCTCAAGAGTAGACTCTTCTTTTGTTTGTAATTTTTTATTTTTCAGTTCTTTAATTTTTTTATCTAGTGCCTTGTACATTATGGAATACTCTGGAAAATTCTTGGGTAACTCTGTCATTTTATAATGTACCAAATTTTGTAAATAAATTTATTTGCAAAATTCACACAATAAAACTTCAAATTATAATTGGCCGTTGCCTGAATTTAGAACCAACAGAATTTATTCCATCTACTAATTCTTGAATTTTAGGATACTCTGCTTTAATTTCTGACACTCCATTCTTAATTACTCGAAGATAGTGAAATAATTTTTTTATTTGCTTATTTTTTTGAGTTTTTGATATGGGTGCATTTGCAATATCTTTTAGATTTGCAGAAATATCACAAAATTTTATTATTTTTGCCTGCAGAGTTGAATCTTTAAGCTGCTGAATGTATTGTGTCTCTCTTTGTTTTTTTGATAGTTCTAAATCTTTTGTCAAGGATAATACTAAGACAGAAATGGTATTTCCAAATATTTCGTTAATTTCATCAAAAGTGGTATCGGTATCTTCTATAGTATCATGAAGCCATGCAGAACACAAAATATCTTGGTTTGAAATTCCTAAATTTTTTAATCTATTTACTACTCCCTCTAGATGCTCTGAAAATGGAGTTATTCCATCCTTTCGTTTTTGATTTTTGTGCTTTTCACGTGCAAAATTTTGAGCCTTGACCACAATGTCTACTGATTCATCCAACAATTCAAATCATTTAATCTGATATGTAGAGTTTTCAATTTGAGAAATAAATCGCTTCATAATTCGGCAAACTCATCATTTTTCAGACATAGCTTCTTTAATCATCAGCACCAAAGGAATTTTTTTCTAGAATATATTGTTTGATCAATAAGTTACCTTTCTTATCAAATGAGGCTCTTTTAGCATAATCATAACGTCGTTGGGAGCTGATAATTCCACTTTTTTTATATTTTGATTTGTAATTACAATTAATGCCTCACAGCGAGAACATAGGATAGTCTTCCCCCCTGATCTGTTTTCAGTCACTACGTCTTTTTCTAGTCTATCTTCTTTATTGCATGTCGGACAAAGCCTTGGCTCTTTTAGGATCGCAATTATTTCACGAATGAAAACATTTCTTGTCATTTTCTGGATTTATTGTATTCAACCATAAAGAGTTTTAATTTAGGTGTTAATTGGCACCCAGCAATTCTATTTCAAACATCAAACCGTTTTAATTATTTGAAACAAAACGTTAGGTATTCAATATATTTCCTAATCTGGCCAATTAACAATTATTCTTACTTTTTGAATAACATAAATTTTTTTCATAATTTTCATTATTCTAAATTCAATCTAGATATTTGATCTATACTTCAAAAAATTTACATATTATGTTCATGTTTATTAAAAAAATTAATACAATATCTTAAATACTTTAATTTCCTATACTAATTGATGTCGTTAGTTGTAAAATCTGGCGATTAGACCGCGTAGCCTCGCAGAACGTAAAAGGCAATCAGGCTTTCAAAGACCTGACCACGAGAGGAAATCTCTCAAAGTTCTGTAAAAAAGAGGTTCACGCCTTTTTCAATTTTCTATGACTGAAAAGTATTGAATTTTTTTAGGTAACTATTTCGTCTAATCGTCCTTCTTCTTGAGCCCGTTTAATCTCCATTGCAATTCTTCGTCCAACACCAAAAGTTTGCCCATATTGATATTTAGTGTATGGACTAGTTGTTGCAACAATTGGGTTTCCCGGAACTCGTAACGATACATCGTAGACAACTAACTCCAAATCTTTTGTAATTACACTTTGTAGAGAAAATGGACCAATAATTCCTGGAGCATATTCTCTTTTTACAGCAGCTACAAACTTGTCGCCCATTTTTATTACTTTTTCTAAAAGTGATTCTCTAATGCTTGCAGGAGTATGTCCAACCTCTATATTTTGAAGGTCTATGTTAATGTCCATTTGTTGTCTTGCAGGAAGTGCATTAAAGTCATGAACATTAGTTTGTAGCCTTCGCTCTATTCCAATAAAATCCACTTGATTAGAAATCGGAGTATGAAAATAGTTAAAATTCATGTATGTCCCAATTACTAATTCTTCAATGCTGGCTTTTTCTAAATCTTTTCTTGAAATTAATCCTTGTTTAATTTTGGTTTCTGATTTTTCTACATAGTCTTTGTAAGATGAAACTGTAAAAAATGCACGTTCTAGAGGTCTTTTTTTTTCTTGAACTTTAACAATACATGGTCTGTTGATGTTTTTTGGATTTTTAAATAACTTAGGAAATTTTATTCTGGCTTTTTCTAACAGATAGTATTGATTTCGTTTGGCAGTTCGCTCTTCTGCTTGGAATAGTTTTCTATTTCCAAAAATTGGAACCTTGAAGGAATTCTCAAGAATTTTGTATCCAAGGTAAACTGTTAAGGATCGATGAGGAACAACAATGGTGTTTGTGTCTCTGAGAATTTTTTGATTTTTAGCTGATGCCATATCTTTGAATTTATCTAAAACGACAATTTCATCTGCAATTCTTCCAAATCTCTGATATGGTCCCTCCCTTCCTTTTTGGCAATATACTGATGTTTGAAAATTCTCGTCTTTTGCTCCATCCATTACCTCCAGGGCTGAATGACTTCCTAGAACGCCTATACGTACATCAGAGTAATCATTTACTATTTTTTTGATCTCAGAGAACTTTATCATATTTTGAGTACAAAACAGGAGCTAATATAGCTAATTTTCAATAATTCGGATCGATTAGAGGATCACAAGATTTTTTTTAAAAGCAATTCTAATGATTTTGTGTTTTATTCCCTAGAGTTACAAATGGCAGGAGTTATTTTGTTGACCGCTATGGCTGCAGGTGGCGTATCTTTATGGCTCAAACGAAGAAGGGTCCAAAAGGAATTAGATGAGGCGCAAAGTGATGATACTCAAAATTACTAGTGCTAAATCTTGTTTTGCAACTATTAG
>JAUWQG010000140.1 GCA_030611185.1 Nitrososphaerota archaeon | reverse complement strand
TCTCACTTCAGAAAATTTGTGACAATTGAAGATACTCATGATTTCATATCAGAATTGGAAAAACATGGTGAATTAAAAAGAATAAAAACTCAAGTCGACTCGAATTTAGAAATTGCCGAGATAATGAGAAGACAAATGTATGCAAAGGGACCGGCACTTCTTTTTGAAAATGTTAAAGATTATGATATGCCTATTTTGGCAAATGCGTTTGGTTCAATGAAAAGATTAGAGATTGGTCTAGAAATGACAAACTTTGAAGAGATTGGGCAACGAATAGTAGATATGACAAAAATGGATATCCCATCAGGCTTTCTAAATAAAATTAAAAAACTTCCTGAACTCTCAAAGATGACTGAATCATTTCCCAAGCTTGAAACTAGTGGCCCTGTAACTGAAATTACATCTAGTACAGCATCATTTGGTGATTTACCAATTTTAAAATCCTGGCCTGATGATGCAGGACGTTTCATCACACTGGGGTTAGTGGCAACGAACCATCCTGAAACCAAAGTAAGAAACCTTGGAGTATACAGAATACAGATTATTGATAACACTCATGCGTTAATGCACTGGCAAAAACACAAACGAGGTGCACATCACGCTGATATTTCAAAAGACAAAGGAGATAAAATCCCAACAGCAATAATTATCGGGGGAGAACCTGCAACTGTTTTTTCCTCAATTGCACCAGTACCAGAAGGATTAGACAAATTCTTGTTTGCAGGAATTACAAGAAAGAAAGGAATCAAAATGGTCAAATGCAAAACAATTGATTTGGAGGTTCCGGCTAATGCAGAAATTGTTTTAGAAGGATATGTCGATCCTTCAGATCTTAGAGGTGAGGGTCCTTTTGGTGATCATACTGGATACTATACTCCTGTTGAACCATATCCCACCTTTACATTGACAGGAATTATGAGAAGAAAAAATCCAATTTATGTAACAACTGTTGTTGGAAAACCAATACTTGAGGATGCATATATTGGAAAGGTAATAGAGCGTTCGTTTTTGCCACTAATACGCATGTTTCATCCAGAAGTAGTAGACTTTTCGATGCCAGCAGCAGGATGGTTTCAAGGTATGGCAATAATATCCATAAAAAAGAGATATCCAGGACAAGCAAAAAAAGTCATGATGGGACTTTGGGGAATGGGACAGTTGTCACTAACAAAGATGTTTGTGGTAGTAGATGATGACGTTAACGTTCATGACATGAATGATGTCATTTGGGCAATTACTACAAGATTAGATGCTGCACGTGATACCACCATCATAAACAATACACCAACCGATACACTTGATCCGGCATCACCTCTTGTTAATCTAGGTTCCAAACTAGGATTAGATGCAACACAAAAAACAAAAGAAGAAGGGTATGAGCGAGAGATTCAACAGCAAGTCAAAGTCGATGATGAGACAAAAAATCTTGTAGATTCTAAATGGTCAAGTTATGGATTATAGTAAAGAAACAGGATTGTAAAAATTATCTCGTTCTTCTACCTGATATCCAATTTGATGGATTGCATCAACAATCACTTTTCCTGTTAATTCTGTAGAACGAGCTCCTGTACATGAAACAACTTCCTCACCTATCAGAGTACCTCCAAAGTCATCTGCACCATATTGAAGTGCAAGTTGTGCCATCCCGACGCCGTTTGTAAGCCAAGAAGATTGGATATGAGAAATCAATCCATCAAACACTAGTCTAGAGATTGCAATCATCTTTAGTAAACGAATTCCCCCTGAACCATGTTCTACAATTCCTTCTTCTTTCATCAGAGTATTATCAGGCTCAAAATTCCAAGGAATAAAGGCCATGAATCCTTTAGTTTTTTCTTGTAGTTTAGTAATTTTGTAAAAATGATCAACAATATCTTGATTATTTTCCACATGTCCGTACATCATAGTTGCAGAACCGGGGATTCCAAGAGAATGAGCTTCATCCATAATTCTAATCCAATCATCACTGGAGATTTTCTTTGGACTGATGATATCTTTTACAGAATCTACTAAAATTTCAGCCCCTGCACCTGGAATAGATTGAAGGCCAGCATCTTTTAGTCGCGATAGAATTTCTTTTGTGGATGATTTTTCTACTCTTGCAATCATGTCAATTTCAGATGTAGAAAGGCCATGAACACCAACCATTGGAAATTTTTCTCTCATCATTTTAAAGGCGTCTTCATAATATTCGATTTTTAAATTTGGATTATGACCTCCCTGAATGAGAACCTGTCTAATCTTAAACATCTCACAGGCAGATTTTACACGTGCTTCAATTTGATCAAGTGATAACGTGTACGAGTCTTCAGCTCCTGGAGATCTATAAAATGCACAAAACTTGCAATCAGTAATACAAACATTAGTGTAATTCAAAATAATGTTATTTACAAAAGAGGCTTTATTTCCAAATTGTTTTTTTGTAAGATGTCCAGAGACTAGACCCATCAAAGAGACATCATCTGATTTTAAAAGTCGAAGACAATCTTCTGGACTAGGTCTTTTTCCGTTTAAAGAATTTTCAAGAATGTCACCAATATCACTTTTGTAAAGTTGTTCAGTAGTTTGACTCAATGGACTTGATCACTTTCCTCTTTAATTTCTATTTAATCCTATATAGAAAAAATGCATGAAAAATACTCAGTTGCAGACTAATTTGCGCTCAAGTAAAAAAAGATCTACCGAGATTCACATTAATCCCAAATTCTTGCCTAAAGTTTCCAAGATATTTTTAAGTAGGGTGCAAAAAAGAGATTCACCCATGGTATCAGGTCATCAAATTAGACTAAATCGAATTTTAAGAAAAGGAAAGATGCTTTGCATCCCTATGGATCATGGTATTTCAAATGGACCCATTGAAGGTCTTGAAGATCCATTATCTGCCATTTACAAATGTGAAGGAGCAGGTCTAACATCCATTATCATCAATAAAGGAATTATCAAGGCATTACCTAGGCCAACAAAAGTAGGAGTGCTAGTTCATCTCTCAAGTAGTACATCATTATCAATGTCTCCTAATCGAAAAATGCTCACAGG
>JAUWQG010000022.1 GCA_030611185.1 Nitrososphaerota archaeon | reverse complement strand
TATGATTAGCTTTAGTGTTATACATTGAAATCGTCAAAAAATTATTATAATTATTTGAATAATATTATTTTATAACGTTGAATTTTAAAAAATAATCCTAAAAATAATGATAAAATTATAACAAAATCCAGAAATTTGAATATGTTCATTTATATGCTAATTCACCATGTTTACTAGTATGGCACAGATGCCCGCATTAATTCCAAAAGAAGTTGAAATCCAGAGACTAAAGAAAATTTGGCTCATGGTTATCGCTTTGGGATCAATTGCAGCCTCAGTAGAAGTCGATAACTTTGTTGACGGCTCTCTGCATCAAACATCTATCAGAGATAGTGCGTTTACACCAGCACATTGGTGGCTATACTCACACTTCATTGCATTACCCCTTGGATGGGCAGCATGCGCAATGTATGATAGAAAAATTCCCGTTCTCAGAGGTCCAAATAATTCAATAAACACTGGATTAAAGATGACAATTCTAGGTTATCTTGCAACCATGTTTACAATTGGAGTCAATGAGATGTGGCATTTCTGGTTTGTTGAGGAAATCTTCTCCGTACCAAATCACTGGATGTTCAACATGGGTGTTGTAGTAGCATTCATTGGAGCCTTAGCATATGTCGTTAGAGTATATGCAAGACTCGTTGAACTAGGAGCAGAAACTCCAGGTGAGAATCCGTACGTAGCAGAGATGTACAAGATGGCCTTAGAAGGTAAATTGTACAGCAGATCAATACCATAGACATTAAAGTGCAAAAAGCACACTTTTTTCTATTTTATTTTTAAAGACGTAGATCGTACTTGGCTTTTCGTTTAAGAAAGACTTAAAAGGATTCTGAATATTAGAAATCCAGAATGACTCTTCCTAAAGGATTCGGTTCTGGCGATAGCGGCGGATCATCAAGCGCTGACGTAGAACGAATGATAGGTAAACGCGTCGAAAACATGACTGGTATGATTACTATATCATATTTGGCAGCATGGGGAGCAACATTTGGAGGCACTGCAGCAGGATACTTCTATTATCCTTGGGCATATCCAACAAATAGCGGTCACTTTGCATTCATAGTTTTGACAATTATTGAAACAATTGGATACATCTTCTGCGTTAAAGTTATGCAAGAAGGATCCAATAAGAACAGTAATGGATTAATGGCGGGTGTAATTGCTTTCACAGGAGTAATGACGTTAATTATCTCATTGACTGTCGGATTCTAGAAGGCAATCCTTCAGAAATCTTCTTTTTCATTTTAAGTTGAAGATAACGATCTTCATAATACTCTAAAATTTTATATAGTGACGTTTTATTCAACTTCGTATGGTCTGGCTTAGACGATGTACTCACTACTTATTCATAGTAGTAGTTGCAGTTAACTCAACACTGTTAACAATTAATGCAGGAGACTACATTTTCTATACTGACTGGGCTTGGACATCGTTTACGGTATTTTCAATATCTCAAACGTTGATGCTTGTAGTAGGTGCTTGTTATTACCTAACATTTACAGGTGTTCCAGGAACAGCAACGTACTACGGCCTTATTATGACAGTATACACATGGGTAGCAAAAGGTGCATGGTTTGCACTAGGATATCCATATGACTTCATTGTCACACCAATATGGTTACCATCAGCAATGTTGCTTGATTTGGCATATTGGGCTACAAAGAAGAACAAACACTCGTTGATACTGTTTGGCGGAGTACTGGTAGGAATGTCGTTACCGATGTTTAACATGATAAACCTGATAACTGTGGCAGACCCACTAGAAACGGCCTTCAAATATCCAAGACCAACATTACCACCATACATGACTCCTATAGAACCACAGGTAGGAAAGTTCTATAACAGTCCTGTTGCTTTAGGTGCTGGTGCTGGTGCGGTATTGGGAGTAACGTTTACAGCACTTGGTTGTAAACTAAACACCTGGACATACAGATGGATGGCCGCTTGGTCAAAGTGGGACTAAAACCCAACCTTTTCATTTTATTATCTTAATCAAGAATCTTCCTAGCTTTTCAAATTTGATAAAAAAATATTGCACATATTGTGATCTTTTATTGCCTATTTTGGCGATATGTAATGTCGTGATAATTACATGTGAGGCAGCAATTCAATCAAATTTTAGTTACTCCAAAACCATTTGTAAAATGGGCAGGAGGAAAACGACAATTAATTCCAATTTTAAATGAAATCTTACCTAAAACCATGGGTACCTACTTTGAGCCATTTTTAGGAGGAGGTGCATTATTGTTTCATATCCTAAAAGAAAGAGATGGACAAAAATGTGGAATTTCTGACCTTAATTCCGATCTTGTTTTGGCCTATACTACAATCCGAGATAAAACCGAGACGTTAATTGACTCTCTAAAAAACCATACAAAAAATTATCAAAAAGACTCAAAGTCATATTACTATTCTATTAGAGAAAACAATCCTAGAAATGCAGTTGAGAAAACCTCGAGATTAATCTTCTTGAATAGGACTTGCTTTAATGGACTTTATCGAGTAAATAGTAAAGGCAAATTCAACGTTCCACTTGGAAGATACACTAATCCAAATATTGTAAATGAGGAGAACCTTCGTTCAGTTAGTCATGTCTTACAATCACGTAAAGTTTCAATCAAGTGCCGTGATTTTGAGGCAGTTTTAGATGATGCAAAGAAAAACGATTTGGTCTATTTTGATCCCCCATATCAGCCAGTAAGCGATACTGCTAATTTTACAAGTTATACCAACAAATCATTCACATTTGATGACCTAAAAAGACTGGTAAAATTATGTTTGAAATTAGATTCTAAGGGATGCAAAGTAATACTTTCTAATTCCAATTCTCAAGAAGTGGCTGATATGTTTACAGAAAAGAAATGGAGGATTGAAAAAATAGAGGCAAATAGATCCATTAATTCAAACTCTAAAAAAAGAACTGGTCATCACGAACTTTTGATTAAAAATTATTAAAGCTTCGAACGGGATCTGAACCCGTGACCTTTACATTACCAATGTAACGCTCTACCAGACTGAGCTACCGAAGCACGATTAATCGCTGTAGAAAATACTTATAATTCTTGATTCTTCCTGCATTCTCTCTAAACTGTTAAATTTCACAGATATTTTTACCATCTTGGAGGAGTAATCAAGCCTGGCCAAAGAAGGCATTCTATGCTTTTGGACATGCAGGACTTAAGATCAAAATATGGGTGATCCTGTCTTTCAGGAGTTCGCGGGTTCAAATCCCGCCTCCTCCACTGCTCTATTTTGGATGTTTTACTCCTCTAGCATTAAGAACTTCATATACATCAGGAAGTGAAAACACAAAACCCACATGCACACAATCTTTTTCGTCACAAAGTTGACAAAACAACTCTCCTTTCTGAACAGCAACTTCGGCAATTCTATTTTTAATATTATCTTTTAGTATAACTCTGTCATCATCAACAGAAATTTTTTCAATTTTTGGAGCATATCTTGCAAAAGTCTTATCCTTTTGCATCATCTCTTCTAACATGTAAGTAACATAACCTGAAAAACTATTGACACCTTTCATTGTCAAATCTACTTTGTTCTTTTGATAAATTTCTTGGAATTTATCGTAAACAGTTTCTGAAACGGTTATTGATTTGAATCCAGCTTTTGGCAATTTACTTTTCCTTACCGTACATTAAAGTACTCAACTATTTAATGTTTTATTTTGAAAAAAATTATGTTCAAATCCATGGAAATTAGTCTTTATACAATAGCATAATCCAAAAACACCATGGGTAGAGGATATCAAATTAATGAGATAAAACAAAAACTTGCCGAAATACTCCAAGATTCAAAAATGGGAATGTCTGGAATTGAAATTTCTGAAAAGCTTACCATAAGCCGAATTACAATGACAAAATATCTTAAAGTTTTAGCAGCAGAAGGATTTCTAAGACAAAAAATTATTGGAAATACAACTTTATGGTTTTTAGAATCAGGACAAGAGACCTTTAACTTCCCTGATGATTACTTTAAAGTCGAACCACAATATTTGGACTATTTGATTAAAGGATCCGAAAACCAAGTTTTTTCATTAATTAAAAACTGCATTCATTCTGAAGCCTCTGTTTACAAGCTGGTAAAAGATGTGATAATTCCTGCTATCAATCATATTCAGTCTCTATATGATGAAGGAAAAATTGGAATTTCTGAAGCAAAATTCCTGCAAAATATCATATCAAAATCTATGCAAATTTTACATCAGATTCCGATAGAATCCAATCCAAAAAAGAAAATCATCCTACTCTCTGCTGATCCTCAAAGCACCCTGCTATCAGAGGCTGCATCTGCGTCGTTTTACTCCAAAGAATGGAGTGTATTTCATTTGGGGGATATGTCCTCTGCAATTGATTTGCTATTTGATCTTGATTTCCAAAAACTAGTTGGTAAAATTTTGAAACCAAAAACAGGAATATTGATAGTTGCTGTTTTTTCAAACACAAAAGAACGCCTTAACTTCTTTTCTGATTCAATTTATCCAATGAAACAAAAACAGGGCAAAAAAATGCACTTGGTTTTATGTGGAAAAATGGAAAAGAAGACCAAATTGGATTGTGATTTACAGGCTGAAAAACTTGAAGATGTAGTACAATGGTCTGAGACAATCTATGAAAGTTCAAAATAAAAAAGTGGGCCCGATGTGATTCGAACACATGACCTTTCGATTATCAGTCGAACGCTCCAGCCAAGCTGAGCTACGAGCCCGCATTCAACCCTCTAGGCATGAGTCATTTAAGTTTAATTTTCCTTCCACTTAATTGAACACCCAATAGAAGGATCAAAATCGGGTTCAATTTTTTCATTTGAAAGCATTTTTTCTATATTGATAATCATGGTTTTTTCAGTAGCAGTATCATCTGGTTTCATTGCATTATCTATCCTTCCATGAAAAACTAAATTTCCTTCCTTGTTGAACAAGTATGGATCAGGTGTGCACATGCCGCCATATTTTTTTGCAATTTCTTGAGTTTCATCTACCAGATAATCAAACTTTAATCCTTTCTCCTTTGCAGTTTTTTTCATATTTTCAAAACTATCTTCAGGATAATCTGTTGAATCATTACTATTGATACCAACGATTGCAATCTTATCTCCAAACTTTTCATACAATTCGTTAAACGCTTCAAATTTTGCTTTTACATATGGGCAGTGATTACACATGAAAATTATTAGAATTCCTTGATATTTCTTATATTCACTTAGATTGTGCTTTTTATCATCAATTCCTAAGAGCTCAAAATCTGGTGCACTATCTCCAGCTTTTAATTTTACTTGAGACTCTAAAAGTACCATAAAAAAACTGGTTTTTTTTCAAATAAAATTCTTGCCAAGAAGACAACAATTAAAATCCTCACACTAGTCATTCTTAATGTGGGCTGGTAGTATAGCCTGGTAGTATACCCGCCTTGCACGCGGGGGGTCATGGGTTCAAATCCCGTCCAGTCCACTTCTGCTAATATCGATCTCTTCTGAAATTCAGATTTCTGGATGGATTTAAATAGGATAAGTTTCCGCTTTATCATATGACTAGCTCAGCAGACGCATGGCCTGTATGGATTCCTCTTATCGTGGGTTTAGTACCCGGATTTATCTACTGGCTCGCAATCACGGCAAAGAAAAGTTAGTAAAATTTACTATTTTTTAATCTCTTTTTATTATTTCATTAGTCGAATCTAGGTTAAACGTTGTTACCTTTCTTGTTGACTATATGATATGCTGTACAGATTAATCTATAATATCAATTAGATTCATTATGAGAAAATTTTTCCTTATCTTTTTTCTAATTGTGATGCTATTTCCAATTTCTTCTGGGTTTTCTCAAAAGTCTGATACTCTTTCAACTCTTTCTGTTGCCCTAACTAGCGACTCTCCCTTTGTTTACAAAGATGATGAGGGATATACTGTAGTTGTTGGAAATGTATTAAACAAAAATGAAGTTACACCTGTTACCAATGTTCAGATTAGAGTTAATTTTTATGATGAAACTGGGACTGAACCCTTAGAGTCTGTCCGAGCTGGAACTGTTCTTGAAGTAATACCCGAATCTGCAACTTCTCCTTATCTTATCAAATCAGAATCCCCAAATCCAAATATCACCCAGATTTCTGTTTTCCTTGAAGGGTTTTTGCCTTCTTCTCCTAAATCACAGCAATTAGTTGTAGAATCTACAAGTGTTTTCTTGGATGAAAATCTAAAATTATCTGGAGTTTTGAGCAATGGAGGTTCTCCGATAACTGATACCTCTGTATATCTTGCATTCTATGATGCCTTTATTCCTCCTAGATTGATTGGGGTATCTTCTATAACAATTGGAGATGTTGCTGCCAATGAAAAAGTGGATTTTTATTTTAATGAGGAAATTGATCAAAAGGCAGTAAGTTTCCAAATATTTGCCGAATCAAATGTATTTTATTCTAATTTTGCCGATGAAAAAATTCCACAACAGCTTACAAGATTAGCCACAATATCTGATGTCTCTCTAACTGATTCTCAAGGAAATAGACTATCTGAAATTACAACCGGATCCACTGTAAATATTAGAAGTAATGCCTTGATTCAGTTCTCAATTGATCAAAATACAAATGAAACACCCTATACTTACTATGTCCAAGTAAAGCAATCAGGCGAAATACCTTATGTGGAATTCTTAGGAAAATCTGATGGTCGGTTTATTGGTACTGGTTCCCAATCAGTAACCATTGATTGGATTCCAGAAAACAGTGGGGTATTTTTTATTGAAACATTTGTTTGGGATAGAAACAATATTCCAATAGCTGATAAAGGACCCATAGCAGTTATTGTTGTAAACTAGAACATTATGGACATTTACGGCAGAAAGTTACCAATTATTATTATAATTATTCTTGTTGGGATTCTTGTTTTGCAGTTTATGAATAATGATAACAATAGCCTTTTGATAGATTCTGAAACATGTGAATTATACATTGAAGATTCTCAATTTGGTGGTAAAAAATATCTAAATGAATACGATTCAAAATGTCAAGATTTTAAAAATCTTAATCCGTAAAAAATTAAAGATAAATTAGATCTTCTGTGGTTTGATAAAATCTTTCTTTAAGATTTTTCAGAATTTCGGACAGTAACTTGGTTTCCTGCTGAATGATGTATTCCAATTACTGCTCCTGGATGAGTACTAATTACCATCAAAGTTTCACAAGAAAGACATAGAACTGATGGAACATAGTCTGCGTTTTTTTCAGAAGGGCCAGTGGTAGCTAAAACTGCATCTTCTTTGAGCTCTATTTTACCGCAATTTATGCATGTAGAAGGTTTATCTGAAACATTTTTTATTTTACCGACGTAATAATGAACCAAGATAGAAAATCTACTCAATAATTGCTCTTAAGTTAATTGTTTTTGGGATGAGGTTTGGGGGATTAACACTTGTTTCAAATAGCACACCTATAAAAAAAACACAATGAAAATCTCCGTAAACGAAGAATGGAATACAAAAAGCAAGCTAGGTGTAGTGGGTTTGATAGCAAGTATAGCAATGATTGTTGCAGTATTTTTACTAAACTAGTCTATTTGAGGAAAACAGACTAATTTTTGAATATTTTATACTCAAATCATACCAAAAAACTAGTAGATTTATTTTCATTCAATTCTTATTCAAAATATGAAAAAATTTGATTTGGTGGCAATGGGTGGAACTTTTGATTTTATTCATAAAGGTCACATCACTTTGTTATCTGGAGCCTTTTCTACTTCTTCCAAAGTAATCATTGGATTAACCAGTGATGATATGGCATTACGAAAAGGGAAAAACCTTCAAAATGACTATGATCAAAGACTGGAAACGCTTGTAAAAACAATTGAAGAAAATTTTCCCAATAATGAATTTGAAATTAGTAAATTAGATAATGATTTTGGACCTGCGGTTTTACAAAAAGAAGTACAGGCCTTAGTGGTAAGTGGTGAAACGTCTAATCAAGGAGATGTTCTAAATCAACTCCGTAAGGAAAAAGGTTTACCTTCAGTAGGTATAGTAGTCGTTCCAATGGTTTTAGCAAAAGATGGCTCCAGAATTTCAACTACTAGAATAAAAAATAAAGAAATAGACTATGATGGAAACTTGTCATCTGTTGACTAGATGATTGCTAATCTTTGAGTAATTGTAATAAAACAAAATTTTTGGATTTTCACTCATGCGTATTATCTCTAGTATGATGAAAAAATTTGATACTGATGTATCGAACCTACAGAAAGGTCTTCACCCTGAAAATCTTTCCTATTGGTATGATAAAATAATTAAAGAAACCATAGAACTGGCTCCGCCTTGGCTTCAAGACAAAATCAAAGTTAAACAGGATTCCATATTAACAATGAAATTTAATCTTGATATTTCAAAAAGAGCTGTTAGATATTTTATGATAGCAGTTGACCAAAACTTAGACACAATGCCATATTCTACAAAACTCTACTTTCTAAAAGTGCAAGAAATAATGAGTGCCGAGATGGATAAATCATTAGTTTGATTTCTATATTTTTTCATTTAGGCACAAAATAAAGCTCTAACTATCTATATTCATTAATTCTCTATATTATTGATAGTTTTGGAATTACACGAAGTAAAAACTGGTAAAAAAAAATTTGGAGGTTCAATCCCACCTAACAGTAACAATCCTTCAAAATCGTTTAGAAATTCCGGAGATGATAGAGGTTCAAGATATTCCAGAGATGATAGAAGAGAAGAATCTACAACTGTAACTTGTTCTGATTGTGGTACTCAATGTCAAGTTCCATTTGTTCCAAGAAACAACAAACCAGTCTACTGTAGTGATTGTTTCAGAAATAACAAACCACAAGATTCTGGAAATGATAGATTTTCCAGAGATGATAGAGGTTCAAGATATTCCAGAAATGACAGAGGCTCACGTTCAAGTAGAGATGATTTTAGATCTAAAAAACCAAAAACTGACAAATTTTTGAAAAGACAAGAGACTCTCTATTCTGGGGGTTCTGAAAAATTCTATAACACCATAAAAGAAAAACTATTTGAAATTCTAGGCGGTAAAGTGTGCTCTGGCTGCGGATTTAAAGATGAAAAAGCACTAGGATTTAGTCATATTTCTGATGAGGATACTTTTGATAATGTTCAAAGAGGCGGATTTGCATCTTCATGGGGAAAATATATTTCTGATCCTGATTTGGCAAGAAACGAAGTGAAAATTCTATGTCTAAACTGTAATGAACTCAATAAACCCGTTTCAACACCTGAAAGAAAAACCAGTGATTCATCAAAAACGAAAAAACGATTTCCTCGATAATCTTCGGAATCAAACCTGAGAATTTATTAAAACTTTAATTATAATAATTCAGACCTTTAATCATGATTGGCGATTTTAAAGCATTAGGATTAAGCCTAATAGCAATAGTGGGTGCTGTTGGTATTTGGGCCGCTTTTGGCATGTAGTCTGGAATTTTAAATTTTATTTTTCCAATTAATTCAAGACTAGTAAGATCAGAAATTATTTTATGTGTTCATTCTTTTACTATCTCAAGATCTTGCTCCAAGATCATTGTTGATGTAATCTTGTGTTTCTTTTCAATTACTGATTGAATAAAATCAGCAAATTTTTCAACTTGGTGTTCATCTTTAAGAAGAACACTGTGAGCTGATTTATCTTTCAATTCAACTACTACTTCATTATCAATAATGTTTAGAATTTTTGTAATGTAAGTTTCATTAGAATCCTTGATAAAAATAAAACTAGATAATTTTTGAGATTCGTATTTGTCTTCACAGGTTAATGAAATTTTCATTTATTCTCATAAAGAAATTGGTCAATCTGATCTTTTGCTTTTTCTCTTTTTTCCTGATGGACCTCAAGAAATTCATTTATTTTTTCAATTAAAATTCCTTTTAATTCCCCAGTAAGCATCTTTCCTGATTTGTAATCATCGTGAATTGATTTTAATTTATTATCATCTGGCTCAAAAAATATTCTTAGATATTGATACGATACATCGACATCTGGATTCCCTCCAATTTTTCGATGTTGCTCAATATCTGGCTGACCTCCTGAAAATGCATACTTGTTAATTTTCTTTTTTACCACATCAGGTGCATCAGTTGTGTATATTGTTCCATTTTCACTAGAAGCTGACATTTTTCCTCCTGGACCCTCTAATCCTGGAATCATAATATTATGAATTAAAGCTGGTTTTTGTTTTCCAATTTTTGGTGCAACGTCTCTTGTAATTCTAAAATGAGGATCTTGATCCACTCCTAGAGGAATCAGTACTGGTTTATCTTCAATAAAACATGGGGCTGACTGTAGCGATGTATAAAATATCATTCCAATATTGGTTTCATTTGTAAAACCAAAAACTCCTTTAGTGTTTGAAAAATTCACCTTTTTTGCAACTTGGGCGGCAATAGGATAAAGTGTTTGAATATTTCTTGTATTGATTATAATTTTTGTATTTTCTGGTTTGAAGCCAAGAGCAATAAAATCTAAAGCATTTTCATATGCAAATTTTTTGGTATCCTCTAAGGTTAGATTTGACTTTGCATAAAATTTCTCATCATCGGTAAGCTGAAAATACATGTTTACATCAAATTTTTCCTGAAGCCATTTTGCAAAAACCCAAGGCACCAAATGTCCAATATGAGTATGACCTGATGGCCCTCTTCCTGTATAAAGAAAGAATTTTTTACCTTTCTCATAATCTTCTAAAATTCTGTTCATTTCTCTATGAGAGAAAAAAACCCCTCGTCTGAGCATAAAGTGATCCTCTCCTGTATTTTTCTTAATTCTGTCAAGAAGTTCTGATGAAATTCTTTCAGTACCAAATCGTTTGGTTAATTTATCATAATCAATATTGCCTTCATCATGACATGGAGTTACAATAAAGTCCTCAGTTGACATTCAATCTCACTTAGGTTAAGGTTTATAATGTCTTTTTCGAACTTT
>JAUWQG010000152.1 GCA_030611185.1 Nitrososphaerota archaeon | reverse complement strand
CTATTGGCACTATTTGAGGCAAAAAAAAGACACAAAAAAAATTGCCATTTTGTATCGGCAAAAAACTTTCGTGATGTAAGTGATAAAATGATCTATTGATCTTATGTCTCATAAGATTTAATACCTGAATATCGTGGTTTGCGAATATGGTAAAATACAAGTCGACAACCGAAGTCCTCAAGATCATTAAAAACAAGGATCAAATTCGAAACTTTGGTGTTATTGCTCACGTTGATCATGGCAAAACAACCATGAGTGATAGTTTGTTGGCTTATTCTGGAATTATTGCCCCATCAGCTGCTGGAAAAGCACTGGCAATGGATTTTGATAAAGAAGAACAAGCAAGAGGAATTACCATTTATCAGGCAAATGTAACATTACACTTTACTCAAAAAGACACTGAATATGTCATAAACATGATTGATACCCCTGGACACGTTGATTTTAGTGGAAGGGTGATTAGAAGTCTTAGGGCAATTGATGGTGCAGTAGTAGTATGTGATGCAGTAGAAGGGATAATGACACAAACTGAAACTGTAACAAGAATGGCTTTAGAAGAAAGGGTAAAACCTGTTCTTTTTATCAACAAAGTAGACAGACTCATCAAGGAACTACGGTTGACTCCTGAGAAAATGCAAGAACAGCTTGCGGCTCTAGTTTCAGATTTTAATCAACTTATCGAGACTTATGCAGAACCTTAATACAAAGACAAATGGAAAGTATCAATTCAGGATGCCAGTGTAACTTTTGGTTCAGCTAAAGATAGATGGGCAATCAACACAGATCTAATGAAAGAGAGAGGTATTTCCTTCAAAGATGTTATTGATGCATACCAAAATGAAAAAGTAGATGTGCTAGTTGAAAAGGCTCCATTGGCTGATGCTGTTTTGGGTATGGTAGTTAAACATCATCCACCCCCACATGTTGCCCAACAATACAGAATTCCTCAAATCTGGAAAGGGGATCTTGACTCTGATATTGGTAAAGCACTCTTGGCATGCAGTGATGACGGGCCAATGATTATGATGATAGTAAATATGGTGTTAGATCCTGCAGCAGGACCCGTGGCAATTGGAAGATTATTTTCTGGAACAATAAAAGATGGTCAAACTGTTCATATTATTGATTCAAAAAGAGAAGGACGTGTTCAATCTGTAAACTTTTTCATGGGAAATCAAAGAGAGCAAGTAGGTGAGCTTGGTGCAGGAAATATCCCCGCATTACTTGGATTAACTGAGGCAAGAGCAGGCAACACTATCTCATCACTTAAAAACATGTCAATGTTTGAGGGAGTAAAATATGTTTCAGAACCTGTGGTTCAAATTGCAATTGAGCCAAAGCATCCAAAAGATTTACCTAAACTCGTAGAAGTTTTAAAACAACTCACGATTGAGGATCCTAATTTAATTGTAAAAATTGATGAAGAAAGCGGCGAAACAATTGTAGCTGGAATGGGTGTACTTCATCTTGATGTTGCCACTCATCGTATTCAAGACACTAAATTAGAAATTATCACATCTGAACCTTTAATCAACTACCGGGAGACTGTCAAAGGATCATGTGACGCAATAATGTCCAAATCCCCAAACAGACACAATAAACTATTCATGAGAGTAGAACCCTTAGAGCCAAAAATTGCACATATGCTTCGAACAGGGGAGATTAGTGATTTGAAGGATAAGAAAGTTGTCTCAGATCTTTTAAAGGCTGAGGGTTGGGATACTGACACCATCAAAAGAGTGATGAGATTTGATTCAAGAGGAAATGTTCTGATAAATGGAACAAAAGGTGTTCAGTTTGTTCATGAATCTACTGATTCTATTAATTCTGGGTTTGATGATACGATGAAAGAAGGTCCATTATGCCGAGAACAAATGAGGGGTTGTAAATTTACATTTACACATTTTGTTCCTCATGAGGATACTGCTCACCGTGGATTATCACAATTAGGACCCGCATCAAGACGTGCTTGTATGGGTGCTTTGCTTACTGCAGGAACTACAGTTCTTGAACCAGTACTTGCAATAGAGGTCAGAGTTCCAACTGATTTGGTAGGAAATGTCGCAACCGTAATTTCTGGGAAACGTGGCAAAGTAATGGACATGCAACAAAAGGGAGCAAGTAGCATTATTGTTGGAGAAATCCCAGCTTCTGAAACATTTACTTTATCTGAAGAAATGAGAGGTCAAACTGCTGGAAGGGCAACATGGAATACTTCCTTCAAAGAATGGGCAGAGGTTCCAAAATCATTGTTTAGTACAGCAATCGCAGATATTAGAAAAAGAAAGGGGTTAGCACCTGATCCACCAGGAATTGGCGAATTTATCGACAAAGAATAATTTCATATTTTTGTAAAGTCAAAATTTTCAAAATAAAAAAATTTGTGCAGTTTTTTAAACAAACAGAATCTTAATACCAAATTTCTCCTATAGTATTCAGAAAAGAGTCAAAATAGAGTTCTCACCAGAAAACAAATCGTTTTTGGTCTTAAACTTTGACAGCGGTTCAGACCCCGAGGGGAAACTCAAGTCTGAACTATCATTTTTTTTATTTTTGGTATGAACAATAACTTTGATTCAATCTTTTTGTGTTATTTTGATAGATAATTCCCTAAATCTGATTTAAAGGACCATGTGTATCTTTTGAACAATCATTAGTTGATTACTTATCATTAAAAAAATTAATACATTGATGGATGAAAAAGCCAAGGAAATCTATGAAGAATTTAGATGTGAGTTAGGAATACATGAACGAGATATAGTTGATGCTCAAAACCTCCACCGAGATCTACTAAATAAAAATCCATTTAGATATGAATCACCTTATTTGATATCTGCAGTCTGCATATATGCCATTTCTCAAATGATTCCTCAA
>JAUWQG010000123.1 GCA_030611185.1 Nitrososphaerota archaeon | reverse complement strand
ATTGGGATCTTTTTTTCATCATATACGTTTGATAGTCTCGTAATGTCTCGTGGGAAAAATAAATCTACAAACCAATCAATACCCACCCTGATTTTTTTCTCATTGGTAGGTAGAGTGGAAAGATAGTATTGTTTCCATATAAGCCAGGCAAGAAATCCTCTAAATTCATGTCCGAAAAGTAGAGCCACACCATCTTTTTTGCCTATCTTGGCCATGGAGCCCTTTGTGTCATAAACAAAATCCCGTTGAAAACCAATTCCTTTTACATTGTTTTCTAAATTTTCCGCAACAGTTGATGCTTGTCTGATGGCATGTTGAGCAGTGGGGGGATATGGATTTCCGCTTCTTGGATCGACAGAATAGGCACAATCACCTAATGCAAAAACTTCATGGTGATCTTTGAGTTTGAGTTGTTTGTTTACTTCGAGCCTTCCTGATTTATGATGTTCAGTATTAATTTTCAGTACTACATCCTCCACAGTATTTCCACCAGCCCAAATTATTGTTCTTGTTGCAATTTCCTCTCCTGTGCTTAATTGCACTATATCAAAAGATGCATCCTCAAGCCGTGTATCAGTAAAGATTGTAACTCCTGATTTTTCTAATGCACGTTTTGAATAATCTCCAAGATTTCCTATTTCTGGAAGAATTTTCTCCCCTGCAGATACCAAAATAATTTTTATATGTTCTTGAGAAATATTACGATAAAATTTTGCAGCGGAACCTCTGATAAAATCATTTAATTCCCCTACAGTTTCTACTCCAGAAAAACCTCCACCCACAATAACAAAAGTCATTAATTTTTGTTGTTTTATAGGATTAGTTTCTTGATCAGCATCTTCTAACATACTAATTGTATGATTTCTAATTTTGATGGCATCATCTAAACTCTTTATTGTATACGAATATTGTTCAATATTGTGATTTCCAAAAAAGTTTGTTTTTCCACCCATTGCTAGAACTAAATAATCATATGATAGAATGGATTGCATCTTATCAGATAATCTTTGAATTGTTACTTTTTTTTCGTCAAGAGAAACATCAATTACTTTTGCTTGATGAAATTGAGCTCTCTTGCAAAATCTTCTTATGGGTGTTGCAATGTGTCTTGGTTCTATTGTTCCAGTAGCCATTTCTGGTAACATTGGTGTATGAAGGAAAAAATTAGATTCACTTACCAGCTCAATGTTTACATTAACATCGTTTTCAAATTTTTTTTGAATTTTATTTAATACTCCTACTCCACCATATCCTCCACCAAGAATCAGAATTCTTTTCATCTTTGGAGATGGATTATCATGAACGTGTATTTTGTGGTGATCATAAGTTTTGAGGTTGGAAAATTCAATATTGCAGGCATGACAAAGATAATTTGCGCCTATTTTTCTAGTCAGTAATGAACCAATCATTCCCAGAGTGATACCCCAAACAATATGCATGAAAAGAGAGTTTAGCATTTGATCAATAAAGCCGTCTTCAACCTCCTTTGCGGCCTGAATTGATGTCATTTCAGGATTTATCTCAGATATTATCTCAATTGTGTTTGGACCTAAAAATATCTGAGATACAGGAATAGCAAATACAACAAATACTACAACTCCAGAAATAATTCCATATGCTAATCCTCTAGGAATACTAGATATATTAAATCGAAATATTTTGTGTAAAAAGACTCCAGTGACAATGCCTATTATTGTGGCAACAAAAAGATGCAATGCCAAGCCAACTTCAGGTTGTGAAGAATTTACTACTCTAGCAAAAACCAGTAACATAATTTGATACGACGAATCCCCAAATAAATCCAAGAATATTCTTGGAAGATGCATTGTAAATGCACCAACAAAAGAACCAATTGCAATAATGAACACTTCTTTTTTTAATGAAAAATTAACTACAAGGTGATTAGATGATTTTATCATTCTAATCACTTTGGATGTACTCTACCCAATTTCTTAGAGAATCAGTAGAACGTACCATACGTGGAGCATTTCTTTTTACAAATTCAATTTCATCTGAAGGCATTTTTGGGGTATTGTTTATGTAATCATCAAATGTTGATTTTCCATCATAATCAACAAATGCAATTCTTGCACCAAAATTATCTGGTTCAAGCATGCAAGCATCTCCTGTAACAACTGCAATATGAAACGGACATGATAATAGAGAAGATGCCAATTTGTTTGATGTGTCAACACCTTTTTTGATTAAAGAATTTTTAAGATTATTAAAATCTGCAAAAAAGTAAAATGCACCTTGTGGTTTGGTAGTGGAAATTCCATTGATACTACCCCATTCTCTTGAGAGAAACGTGCCCATAATCCTATGGATGTTCCGAGTTATGGTGATGTATTGATCAATTTCTTCATTTGGCTCATATGCCTTAATTGCAGCATATTGAATTGGGGTTGAAACATTAGTGTAAACAGTAGCTGCTACCTTTTTGTAATCTGAAGCTAGTTTTTCTGACGAAGTAGTAGGCAAAATGCATGAACCCAATCTA
Source organism: Nitrososphaerota archaeon (assembly GCA_030611185.1). Taxonomy (GTDB): domain Archaea; phylum Thermoproteota; class Nitrososphaeria; order Nitrososphaerales; family Nitrosopumilaceae; genus Nitrosomaritimum. Next base: position 1,071 of record JAUWQG010000123.1, on the reverse strand, counting down.
TATCCCCCAGCTGAGCGATCCTTGGAGAGGCCATTTGTGACAAAGGTACCCTCAGGATATATTTCGCCCATGCTGGTAAATTGTGAAAAATCAAACGTATCAAGTGCATAAATCTCATCAGATAAGACTAGAACATTGTGTTCTCTGCAAACATTTGCTAGATTTTCTAGTTCCTGTTTTGAATATAATGCACCAGTGGGATTGTGAGGATTGTTTAAGACTAGGGTGTGCTGGTCGCCAGATAATTTTGATACAAGTTCTTCAAACTCTTTAGGATGAATCTTGTAATTATTTTCTGGCTTTAAGAAAAATGTGTGAAAGTGTTTGTTTAAGAGATGGATTTGAGGACGGTAACCAATCCAGGATGGAGATGGTAAAATTACACCTCCTTTAATGATTCCAAAAAGAGTATTGATGATATCTTTTGTACCAGGACCAATAACTACACGGGATGGATCAACATCTAGTTTGAAATGTCGTTTATTAAAATTAGAAATTGCTTCTCTTAGTTCAACAATTCCCTCTGCAGCTGAGTAATGTCCTTTGTCTGCAGATTCTGCTAATGCTTTTGATAATGTTGGAGGAACGTGAAAAGGAGATTGGCCAAATCCAAGCCCATAAAATTCTTCAGTGCATCCTCCAGACGAACAGTTTTTTCGTTGTTCAGCCACCATCAATCCAACTTTTAGATTATCAGGCATGACTACTTTGTCTACTTGACTTTCAACTTGAATCGGATTCAATCTTGTAGGCATGTCACATAAAATATTCAGTAAAATGATAAAAGATTTCTACCAAATGTTTTCCAATTCAAATTGGAATCAATTTGGGAATTTGGTTATATTACATTTTACCATAGTATTTCTATGTTACGACTGAATTATACCAATGGCGACCTAGACGAGTTATCTGAAAAAATGGATGATGAGTTTGAGACTATGGAGAGCATAATAAAAAATGCGCTTGAAATAGTTGACGAGTATGAAAAACAGATTGAATCTTCTAAATTAAGCATATAGAAGATTTTAAAATTTTTTATGAATTAAAAATTAATTATATAAAAAATATTAC
>JAUWQG010000134.1 GCA_030611185.1 Nitrososphaerota archaeon | reverse complement strand
GAGTCAATTTGTATGATTTTGAATCCTGTTTAATTGATTTTATGCTTTCGTGTAGTGGAGGGTTGACAAAGGTATGATTACAAATTGTTTTTTATTGAAAAATTGAGCCTAACCCTGCTTAAAAAACAACAAAAATCATGTTTTAATCCCATTTTTGAATATTGGGGAATTAGATAGCTTATTCAAATTAAGATTTGAATGATAATCTTTTGATATTATTTTTAATTTTCAAACTCTAGTTTAATTTATTTTTTGTTTTACCTGTATTTTTTTAATCTGAGGAAACCTCAAACTATAAGAAAAAAATTAGATTAAACAAACTTTTAACTCTGTTTCAAATCATAAAAAAATGTGGATGAAAAAGAAGAAGACAGATCCGAAGATTCTTTTCATAAACATTTAGTATTCTACAAAAAACTAGATAAAAAAATCTCTGAAATTCAAAATGAAATTCAAATCTCTGAAGGGGAAAAAATCTTAAAACATCTTAACGAAAGAATAGAGGCCATTGAACTAGATCAGGCTAGAATTCGAAAAATGTTTCCTAAGGTAGATGATGAAACTTGGAAAGGAATAGATTAATTAAAAAAATTTAAAAAAAGAACTGTCATTCTAACTTTTTCTTTGCTTTGTTAATCATTGCAGTCTCTTCTCGAAGATGTTTTTTCAATAAGCGTTCATGATCTTTTTTGTGTACGCTGTATGCTTTGTTAAGCGTGGTTTTTGTTTTTGCTCGTTTTACGGCATTTTGAAATTTTCTATGAATGACGCTTACTTCTGCGGTGTAACTTGCCATGAATCCATCTTTTTTAGGATACTAAAGAAGATTGTGTAGAAAACAATCATCTCTGTGATTAATGATCGATCTAGAAAGCTGGAGATTAAACTGACATTCTAATTACACAATTAACGAATTCATATATTGCTCAAATAAATTCCTCAGATATGGGAAAACCTTTTACTCGACCTGATTGGGATGAGTATTTCATGCTTCAAGCAGAACTGGCAAAACTTCGCTCAAACTGCCTAACACGTCAAGTAGGAGCAGTAATTGTGCGTAATCACAGGCAATTAGCCACAGGATATAATGGAACTCCTCCTGGAATTAAAAATTGCTTTGATGGTGGATGCGAAAGATGTCAATTAAGAATGGAGGGTAAAATTGAATCTGGGGCCTCCCTTGACAGATGTTTATGCAATCATGCTGAAGCAAATGCAATAATGCATTGTGCAATTTTAGGAATTGAAGCAGGAACTAAGGGTGCAATTTTGTATACTACTTTTGTACCATGTTTGGAATGTACAAAAATGGCAATAACTATTGGAATTCGAAAATTTGTATGTCTTGATTCGTATCCTGAAACTAATTTTGATTTATTAAAAGAAGCTGGGGTTGAAGTAGTGCAATTAGACAAAGGTAAAATTTCAAAGTGGGCCCAAGAACTTGTTAATCAATATGATAATTCTTCCTAAGTGATATTATGCAAGTTGAAGTTCCCAAAGCAGAAAAAATATCATCAATGCCTCCTTCGATGCTTGTATCGGCAACATATGACAACATTTCAAGGTCTGCTGTTTTAAAATTTTATGATCCAAAATCTCAAAAATTAATTTTATGGTTAGACGAAATTGGACACAAGCCATATTGTTATTCTAAATTAGATCCTGAGGAATTAGATTTCCTTCAAGAAAGAGAAGATGTTTTAAAAATTGAAAAAATAAAACGTCAAGATTTAATCAAAGATGAAAAAATTGAGGTTTCAAAAATTACTGTTTCAGATCCCCTTGCAATTGGAGGAACAACTGGTGAAAAAAGTATTAGAAACGTAATTGAAACTTGGGAGTCTGATATCAAATATTATGAAAATTATCTCTATGACAGATCCCTGATAGTTGGGAAATATTACGAGATTGTTGATGGAAAAATAAAACCTCATGATTTGGAAATCTCTGATGAAGTTAAGATTGCTCTGAAAAGTCTTCTTTGGGACAAAGTAGATAGTGCGAGCATGGTTGACCCTAAGGAGTTCAAAGACTGCATTACTGACTGGGCAGAATTACTAAACCAACCCATTCCTAAAATCAAGCGCTTAAGCGTGGATATTGAAGTTGAGGCTCAAATTGGACGAATTCCAGACCCAAAAATTGCAGAAAAAAAAATTACAGCCATAGGATTCAAAGGAACTGATGGGTTTGACAAAATCTTTGTTTTGAGAACTGAGGATACTGAGGAAGGAAAAAACGAACTAGATGAAAATATTGAGGTTGTATTTTATGAAAAAGACCAAGAAAAACAGATGATACTTGATGGCTTTAAAATCATAGAAGAGTTTCCCTTTGTCTTAACATACAATGGAGATGATTTTGATTTACCATATCTTTACAACAGGGCTGAAAGACTTGGAATAAAAAAAGCAGATAACCCACTTTACATGATGAGGGATTCTGCCACTCTAAAACACGGAGTGCATTTGGATTTATACCGAACACTTTCTAATCGTTCATTTCAAATCTACGCTTTTAGCCAATCATACACTGATTTTTCATTGAACAGTGTTTCAAAAGCACTTTTAGGAAAAGAAAAAATTGATTACGGAATTGATTTAGGAGATCTTAACCTATACCAGACTGCAAAATACTGTCATAATGATGCATTACTAACATACGAACTTACCAGCTTTAACCATGATCTTTTGATGAATCTCCTTGTAATCATAGCAAGAATTGGTAGGATGCCCATTGATGATGTTGCAAGACTTGGAGTGTCACAATGGATTCGAAGTTTACTTTACTATGAACACCGACAGAGAAATGCCTTAATTCCAAAAAGAGAAGATTTGCAGAAAAGATCAGAGGGTGTTTTGTCTGACGCAGTTATCAAAAATAAAAAATATCGAGGAGGACTAGTAGTTGATCCTAAAGAAGGCATTCATTTTGATGTGGTTGTCATGGATTTTGCCAGTCTGTATCCAAGTATCATTAAAGTAAAAAATATATCTTATGAAACAGTAAGATGCTCTCATGAAGAATGCAAAAAAAATACTATTCCTCAAACTAATCATTGGGCATGCTCAAAACGAAATGGGCTTACATCTATAATCATTGGTTCTTTGAGGGATTTGAGGGTAAACTACTACAAGAG
>JAUWQG010000017.1 GCA_030611185.1 Nitrososphaerota archaeon | reverse complement strand
TCTGACGCAATTAAATTCTTGAATTGTGGCACCTGACTTTAGCAAAAGATCAGTTACGTGGATTTTATCGTTTAGAGTTATTTTATCAGGAAGTGCAAGAAGAGCAGATGATCCTCCTGAAACTAGAAAAATGACTAGTTCATCTTTTTTTCTATTTTGAAGAAATTTTATCACCTCTTTTGCTGCTTTTACACTTATTTGATCTGGTTTTGGATGACCCGCATTGAAAATTTGAATTTTTTTGCCTTTAATCATTGATCTTGAGCCTTTGGGAATTACCACAATCCCTGCCTTTATTGAAATTATTGCATTAAGTGCTCTAGTCATAGAATCTGCAGCCTTGCCAAAAGCCACTGTGTATATGTTGGAAAAATTTGCAAGATCTAGTTTATCGCCATTAATTACTATGTTTTTTGAATTTACAAATTTGGACATGAATTTTTCGGGAGATGCAGCTTCTAGACCTGATTCTAAAATTTCGAGTGATTGTTTTTTCTGTAAAGTCGTAGCAAGATCTGAAAAATTTTGAATTATCATGTACACTTGATTCATTCTGTAAGATATAATAATCATCAATGATGCCTTTCAGACATGTACACAGTACGTATTCCAAAAGTTATCAAATTTGGAGAAAACGCACTAGGTGAAACAGAATATCCAAAAAATGCACTCGTTGTAACTACTGCTTCTCCAAACCTTTCTGGAAAGTGGCTAGATAAAATGGGAATACAGGATTACATGCTCTATGACAAAGTAACTCCTGAACCATCAATCGACGATGTCACTGCTTTGATTTCAGAATTCAAAAGCAAGAATCCTTCAGCCTTAATTGGATTGGGAGGGGGAAGCTCAATGGATGTTGTAAAATATGCTAGCCAAGATTTTGGTGTAGAGAAGATTTTAATCCCAACTACATTTGGAACTGGGGCAGAAATGACCACTTATTGTGTTTTAAAATTTGATGGCAAAAAGAAACTTCTTCGAGAAGATAGATTCCTTGCTGACATGGCTGTAGTGGATTCATACTTTATGGATGGAACACCACAACAAGTACTTAATAATTCAGTTTGTGATGCATGTGCTCAAGCAACTGAAGGATATGACAGTAAACTTGGAAATGATTTGACAAGAACATTGTGCAAACAAGCATTTGAGATTCTCTATGATGCAATAATGAATGACAAACCCGAAAACTATCCATATGGTTCAATGTTATCTGGTATGGGCTTTGGTAATTGTTCAACTACATTAGGTCATGCATTATCATATGTTTTCTCAAATGAAGGAGTACCTCATGGATATTCATTGTCATCTTGTACCACCGTAGCTCACAAACACAACAAATCAATCTTCTATGATAGATTCAAAGAGGCAATGGCAAAACTTGGTTTTGATAAATTAGAACTTAAAGCCGATGTTTCTGAAGCTGCAGATGTAGTAATGACTGATAAAGGACATTTGGACCCAAACCCTATTCCAATATCTAAAGAAGATGTCATGAAATGTCTTGAAGACATCAAAACAAGTAATCTGTAAGAAATTCACATTTTTTTTACATTTTTTATATTTTATTGAAAAAACCTAGCATCGCCACCATACTTATTTATCCTAATACACTGACCTAAAGATACGTGACTCAAAATAAACTCAAATTTGGTATTCAAAACGGATTAAATGTTGCAAGAGCCGGGTATACGGAAGATCAGATTTTAACTGCTTGTATTCTTGCTGACAAAACAGGATATGACTCTATTTTCTACATGGACCACACAAACGTCCCTCAATGGAAAAATGCAACTGTTTTAGATCCTTGGGTTATGTTATCTGCGATTGCTGCAGTAACCAGCAACGTAGAATTGGGAACTTGTGTTACAGATGCGATTAGACGTCATCCATCAAATATTGCACTAGCTACAATTACTTTGGATAGAATTTCCAAAGGAAGAGCGATTTTAGGAATTGGTGCAGGAGAAGCTCAGAATTTAAAAGAATTTTGCATCCCATTTGAAAAACCTGTTTCAAAATGGGCAGAACAAATCGAAGTAATCAAAACTTTGTATGCTTCTACTCCTGATAATACTGTCAGTTATGACGGAAAATATTACAAATTAGAAGGTGCTTGTCTACAAGCTCCTCCAATTAGAAAACCTCATCCACCAACTTACATGGCAGCAGGTGGAAAACGCACATTGGATTTGACTGGAAAATTAGGAGATGGATGGTTACCAATCGGTTATACTCCAGTATTGTTTGATGATCATCGAAAACAAATAGTGGCATCTATGGACAAACATAATAGAACACAAGAAGAAAAAGATAATTTCCAAATGGCACTTGATATTGATGTATACTTTTCTGAAGATGCAGAAGAGTCTTGGGCAAAAATGAAAGAAGCTGTTAAAGTAAGTTTGTTCAAGCCTGAAATTCTTAGGGTACACGGCCTAAAAGAAATCGAAGGATTTGATTTTGTAAAATACTTTACAGAATATTCAATGTCTGATCAAAGTTGGATTGTAAAAATGAGAGAAGCTGCAACAAAGATACCTGATGCGGTTGCACGCTCATCAACTGCTATTGGCACTCCAGATGATATGATTCCAATCTTTGAGAAGTTCATGGAAGCAGGAGTTAATCACTTTGTAATTAGATTCTGGGGCAAGAACTACTTTGGTTCTATTGACAAGTTTGCCTCTCATGTGATGCCTCACCTAAGAGAAAAGGCCAAACAATAAGGTCATTTTTCCAAATTACGGCGAAATTCATTTACCTTACCAATCCAAATGAGTATCATGGATGATGACCTTCCTGAAACTGTTGAAAAATGCCTGAAAATATTAGAAGAAAATATGGATATTTTATCAAACATAGAGATAGATTTGAACGATGAAAAGGAAGATGAGATTGTACCTGACATGGAACTTCATCAACTCTTTGATATGACTGAAGATGTTTCAGAATCTTCAAAAATCAAACGTGCTGAATTTAATCTAGCTAGAAGAAAGGTAGATTATTCTTTGTAATTATATCAAGACTTGTGTGGTCTAGTTCTGTTTTTCATCTTTGCTCTACTTTTTGATTTGGCGTATGCCTTAACTTGGCGTTTTTGTTTTTGTCTTTCTAGTCTTTTTCTTGTTCTCTCTGATGATTTGGTAGTGTTTTGATAAACTTTTACTTTACTTCCATCTTTTAGCATTGTTGTTTTTCCTTTGAGTCTCTTCTCCACATCTTGACATTTCTTATAATATTTTTTTAAACAAAAAAATATTCTTTGAGTATCTTTTTGAGTCTCTGCTAGGTCTTTTGATTTTTTTAAATCATTTAAGATGTTTCGCAGTAATCCTTTATCAATATCCGTAATTCTATGAATTTCTCTAAACCAGATAAATTTAGAATCTGCTCCCCACTCTTCTAGTAATTGGAGAACTCTTTTAGTCGCATCTTCCCTTTCAATTTCTCTTTCATCCAACGTGTATTTTCTTTATTCTCACATATTTTAGGAATTGCAATTAATACAAATTTATCAAGATCAAAGTCAAATTTTAGAACGTATTTGTTTTTTCTTCTTTTTTATGATTATCTATTATGGCTAAGAAACTCAAAGCAAAATGTGATGAATTTAATTGTAAAATTTTTGAAATTAAAGAACTAGCAAAACAACTAGACGAGGAAGATTAGTCTCATTTTTTGCGAGTTTTCTTCATTTCTTTTAATCTTGATTTGGTAACCTTGGTAGATTGTTTCTGATTATTCTCCATTTTTGTGGAAATAATATCCATTTTCTTAATAATTTTTGATTGGTCTGATACAGAATTTGTTTTTAGGAATTTTTGTTTTAATTTTTTTAATTCATACGAATACTGTCGAAATTCATTTTTGAGCTCATCTAGGTAGGGATCGTCTAATTCTCTGTCTCTACTAGTCTTCATTATTAGGTCTCGTGAGCTTTGGATTTATAATATTATTTAAAAAAAATGACTTATTGCAACTAGTTGGAATTTTACAGATTAAATCATATGACAAGGTAAAAGAGTTTCTCCATCAAGAACATGTGGGTAGAATTTCTACAATTGATGTAAATGGGTATCCTCAAATAATTCCTATGAATTTTGTTTTTCTAAATGATGCTGTGTATATGCATTCTCATCCACGAGGTGAAAAAATTGAAAATTTCAAAAGAAATGAAAAAGTTGGGTTTGAAGTGGATAGAGAACTGGAATTTCTTCCATCTTATTTTGAGGATCCAAAAAATGCGTCACTTGCTGATACTTTGTACATTAGTATTGTGATGAAAGGAACTGCATCATTAGTAACTGAAAAAGAAGAAAAAACTTTGGCACTTAATGGTCTTATGAGAAAATATCAGCCCGAAGGTGGTTATGATCCAATCCAATCTGACATGAAAGTTTTAGACGCTGTTGCAGTGTTCAAGATTGTTCCTATAATTCTTCAAGGAAAATACAAAATTGGTCAGAATATTTCTCCCCATGATAGGCTCGATTTGGCTCAAAAAATCTTTAAAAAAAATTCCCCTACTGCTAAAGAAACGCTGAAAATTATGGGTTTTAAAATAACTGATGATGGATTAAAAATGATTGAAGAGCCAACATGGTAATTTTAAATTATTCAGTTAGACTTTCAAACATGCTTGATTTAATTTTGACTCTTCAGAATAAAATTTAATGTCTATTGTTTTTTCAAACCTGATATCAAAAGCTCATTTAACAATTTAGAAAAACTAACAAATTGATGAGATTCTTTAATTTTTTTTGCTTGAAGATTTCTCAATTTTATCATTAATTCATCATTAATTACAATAGTTACTCTTTGTGACATGGATAATATTTTAAGAAAAAATGATTTTATTTATTCATTATTCCAAATTCCTCACTATCAAATATTTGTGAAATTCATTGACCTATGGTATTTAATCTGCATTCGTTAGCTATAAGTTCAGAATCAAACCATTGTCATTGTTGCAACAAATCCAAAAATTTGAACTTCATTCTGAATTTTCCCCTACTGGTGACCAACCACAGGCAATTGATGCTTTGGTTAAAGGTGTGAAAAAAGGTCAAGTTCAGACATTAATTGGTGTAACTGGAAGTGGCAAGACCTTCTCAGTGGCAAACGTGATTGCAAGAACTGGGAAAAATACCTTGGTAATTTCTCATAACAAGACTCTCGCAGCTCAATTGTATTCAGAACTAAAACAATTTTTCCCAAAAAATAACGTAGGCTATTTTGTATCATACTATGATTACTATCAACCTGAGAGTTACCTTCCGCAAACTGATACCTATATTGAAAAAGATACTCAGATAAATGAAAAAATTGAAAAACTGAGGCTAGAGGCTACTGCAATGCTTCTTTCTGGCGAACCTACAATTATTGTCTCAACTGTTTCTTGTATCTATTCACTAGGTAATCCCAAAGACTGGGGAGATCTTGCTATCACCATAAATTCTGGAGTTGAAATTAAGAGAAATGAAATTATAAAAAAATTAATTGATGCGAGATATGAAAGAAATGATATAGAGGTTGCACCTGGAAATTTTCGAGTAAAGGGTGATACAATTGATATTGTCCCTGCATACTCTGAGGACATTGTAAGGATTTCTTTGTTTGGTGATGAGATAGAAAAAATTACTTTACTTGATCATATCTCTCTAAAAGAGAAACGGAAAGTTTCTCAGATGAAAATTTTTCCTGCAAAACATTATCTAATTTCAAAAGATGTTAGAGAAGGTGCCATAAATTCAATTAAAGATGAACTAGAAAATCGATTACCTGAATTAAATGAATTAGAAAAACAAAGACTAGAGATGCGAACAAAATATGATCTGGAGATGATTGAGGAGTTGGGGTATTGCTCTGGAATTGAAAATTATTCAAGACATTTTGATGGGCGAAAGCCTGGAGAAAAAGCATTTTGTTTAATGGATTTTTTTGGTGACAATTTCTTGTTGGTAATTGATGAATCTCATGTTACACTACCCCAACTTCATGGAATGTACAAAGGTGATCGATCTAGAAAAAATCAACTTGTTACATATGGATTTAGACTCCCAAGCGCATTTGATAACAGGCCATTAAAATTCGAAGAATTTGAAGAATACATAAAAAATACGATGTTTGTCTCTGCAACTCCTGGAGAATATGAGAAAAAAATCTCCCACCAAATTGCCGAGCAACTTGTCAGACCAACTGGATTGTTAGATCCCGCTGTTGAAATAAGACCAACAAAAGATCAGATGGATAATCTGATTGAAGAAATAGGAAAAAGAGCCTCAAGAAACGAGCGTGTTTTAGTCACAACTCTTACTAAAAGAATGGCTGAAGATTTGGCAGAATATCTGTCCAAAAAGCAAGTTCGTGTACGGTATATGCATTCAGAAATTGAAGGCCTGCAGAGAACTGAGATAATAAGACAACTTAGGCTGGGTGAATTTGATGTATTAGTGGGAATCAATCTATTGAGAGAAGGCTTGGATATTCCAGAAGTGTCTTTGGTTGCAATTTTGGATGCTGATAAAGAAGGGTTTTTGAGAAATTTTACTAGTTTAATTCAAACATTTGGACGTGCCGCTCGAAACGTGAATGGTTCTGTAATCATGTATGCAGACCGCACCACGGATTCTATGAGACGCGCAATGGAGGAAACCAAAAGACGTCAAGAAAAACAAATTCTTTACAACACAGAACACAATATAATTCCTCAAACAATAATTAAATCAGTTCCAGAACAAGTTGCAACATTAGATGAATCTAAACTAAAATCTACACACGACTTGACTACTGATATAATTGACTTGGAGGCACAAATGAAAAAATATTCTGAGGAATTAGACTTTGAGAAAGCAATTGAATGTAGAGATAGAATAAAAAGAATAGAACGGGAGATTAAATTTAAAGATGGCAGAAAGTAAATTAAAAATTCGTGGAGCACGACATCATAATTTAAAAAATATTGATGTTGATATCCCTAAAAATAAACTAGTTGTAATCAGTGGTTTATCTGGTTCCGGAAAGTCCACCTTGGCATTTGATACAATTTACGCTGAAGGACAGCGACGTTACGTTGAATCCCTTTCAGCATATGCTAGACAATTCTTAGATATGATGGATAAACCTGATGTTGATTCTATTGAGGGTTTGTCTCCTGCAATTTCCATTCAGCAAAAAACAACCAGCAAAAATCCCCGCTCCACTGTTGGTACAACTACTGAAATCTATGATTACATGAGATTGCTTTTTGCACGAATTGGAATTCCTTATTGTACTAATTGTAACCGAAAAATTTCTAGCCAATCCATTGAAACAATAAGCGATTCAGTTCTAAAAGATTTTAACGGACAAAAAATTCTAATCTTATCTCCTATAATTCAAAGAAAGAAAGGAACTTATGAAAAATTATTTGAGCAGATAAAAAAAGATGGGTATTCTAGAATACGATTAAACGGAGAAATTTTGAGCCTGGATGAGGAAATTCCTCCTCTTGATAGGCAAAAATGGCATAATATTGAGATTGTAGTGGATAGAATTCAGGCTGAGAAATCAGAGAGATCTAGGTTATTTGAAGCCATTCAAACTGCGATAAAAGCATCAAAAGGTGATGTGATGATTTCATCAGAGAAAGAAGAAAAGATTTTCTCTCAAAATAACGCATGTCCGTATTGTGGATTAACAATTGGTGAGTTAGAACCTAGAACATTTTCTTTTAATTCTCCCTTTGGAATGTGCAAGGGATGTAACGGTCTTGGTGTAAAAATGGAATTTGATGCAGATTTAGTAATTCCAGACAAAAGCAAATCTATCTTAGATGGGGCAATTGTTCCTTGGAGTGGGAGATTTTCTTCCTTTAGAAAACAAGCCCTTAGAGCAGTAGGAAAAAAATTTGGATTTGATTTGATGACTCCTATCTCAAAGATTAAACCAAAACATCTCAAAATAATTTTGCACGGTTCTGATGATATGATTGATTTTAATTATAGTTCTAAATCCGGAGACTCCTCTTGGCAACACACCAATACTTTTGAGGGTGTTCTTAAAAATCTTCAACGTGTTTTTATGGAGACTGATTCTGAATCAAAGCGTGAATGGTTAAAGCAGTTTATGCGAGATACTCCGTGTAATGTCTGTGATGGAAAAAAACTAAAGCCAGAATCTTTAGCAGTTAAAATTAATGATAAGGGAATCATGGATATTTGTGACATGTCCATAGACCATTGTTATGATTTTTTTTCAACATTAACTCTTACAGAAAACGAGCAGTACATTGCACGTGATGTATTAAAAGAAATCAAAGAAAGATTAGAGTTTCTAATGAATGTTGGTCTGAACTATTTGACTTTGAATAGATCCAGCGCAACATTGTCAGGGGGAGAATCTCAAAGAATACGTCTTGCTACTCAAATAGGCTCTAACCTTACTGGAGTTTTGTATGTTTTAGATGAGCCTACTATTGGTCTACATCAGCGTGATAATGAAAGGCTCATTAAAACGCTAACAAAGCTACGAAATCTTGGAAATACAGTAATTGTAGTAGAGCATGACGAAGAAGTTATCCGAAAATCAGATTGGATTGTAGACTTGGGTCCAGGTGCTGGAATTCATGGTGGACGTGTTGTTTTTGAAGGGACTGTGGATAAAATCCTCAATGGACACAAATCAGTAACTGGAGACTATCTAAGGGATAATTCGCTTATTGTACTAAAAGACAAAATTCGTAATCCTTCCGGTTCCTTAATTGTAAAAGGGGCTTCAAAAAATAATTTAAAAGATATTGAGGTTGAATTTCCTTTAGGTCTTTTCATATCTGTAACTGGTGTATCTGGTTCTGGAAAATCTACTTTGATTAATGATATTTTGTTACAATCTCTGGAAAATCATTTTACAAAATCAAAACTAAAATCTATTAGTAACAATGAAATTATTGGATTGGAAAATATTGATAAAGTAATTGCTATAGACCAATCTCCAATTGGCAGAACTCCTCGTTCTAATCCTGCAACATACATAGGTGCCTTTACTCATATGAGAGAACTCTATGCAAACACAGAACTTTCCAAAGAACGTGGTTATGCTCCTGGACAATTTTCCTTTAACGTTGCTGATGGTAGATGCTTTGCATGTGATGGAGATGGGGTAAAAAAAATCGAGATGCAATTTTTATCTGATGTTTATGTAAAATGTGATGAATGTAAAGGGAAACGATACAACTCAGAAACTCTTTCAGTTTTGTTTAAGGGAAAAAACATTTCTGATATTCTCGGCATGACTGTTTATGAAGCTTTAAACTTTTTTGAAAATATTCCTGCAATCAAAAGAAAATTACAAACAATTTTTGATGTTGGATTGGGGTATATCAAATTAGGACAATCCTCAACTACTTTATCTGGAGGTGAGGCTCAAAGAGTAAAACTAGCAGCAGAACTATCAAAGCGCGGTACTGGGAAAACTTTCTATATTCTTGATGAGCCTACGACTGGATTGCATTTTGCCGATGTCCAGAAACTTCTTGATGTTCTAAACAGATTAGTCAATCTTGGAAATACGGTGGTTGTAATTGAGCACAATATGGATGTCATAAAAAATTCAGATTGGATTATTGATCTTGGGCCTGAAGGAGGGGATGAAGGTGGTATGGTAGTAGCCATAGGCACACCTGAAAAGATTGCAAAATCTCCAGGAAGTTATACTGGAAAATACCTTAAAAAAATAATTAAAAAATGACCTTTGAAATATCCACAATTCGTATCCCCTCTGATCCTGGAATTTATTTAATGAAAGATTCTGAGCAAAAAATCATTTACATTGGAAAGGCTAAAAATCTGAAAAACAGAGTAAAATCATATTTTTTGAAAAATCAAAATTACAAAACACAAAAACTAGTTGAAAATATCTCTGATATAGAATTTGTTTTAACTGATAATGAAAGCGAAGCTTTTCTTTTGGAATCAAACATGATAAAAAAATACAGACCTCGGTTTAATATTGAACTAAAGGATCAACAAAGGTATACTTATCTTAGAATTTCGGATGAAAAATATCCGAGATTACTTGTTGCACGACGTACTAGGGATGGAAAATTTTTTGGCAAAGGAAAATTTTTTGGACCATTTACTAAAGGTAGTTCAAAATTACTAACAATTGGGACCTTGAGAAAAGCATTTCAAATAAGAATTTGTACACAATTACCCAAAAAAGTATGTCTAGAATATCATCTGGGTAATTGTGAGGGTCCATGTGAATTCAAGAAAGCTCAAGAACAGTATCCTAAACATGTTTCTGCATTAGAAGAAGTGCTCAAGGGAAAAAATCAAACAAACATTTTTACCCAAAAATTAAAAGAGGAAATGAAACAGGCTGCTGATTTACAACAATTTGAACGTGCAAAAGAAATTCGTGATACCCTTATTCGATTGGACAGTCTTCAAACAAAACAAAAAATGGAATATGTTGACAATTCTGATGAAGAATATTTTGGAATTGGAGAGCAAAACCAAACTGTTGCTGTGATGAATTTTAGAATGATTAATGGAGTTATCAGGGATAGCGACAAATTCTTTTTTGATCTTGTAGGTGATAATTCTTTTTCAAATTTCCTTTTTCAATACTATTCTACGCATAAAATCCCAAAATTTGTCTTGGTTAGTGAGTTTCCTGATGATAAAGACCTCTTAGAATCATTATTGTCTGAGCAAGCTGGATTTTCAGTACATATACAACATCCACAAAAAGGAAAACGAAAAGAAATTATTAATTTGATTTTGAAAAACATAAACCTAATTCACACAAAAGGAGGTGATCCGGGTCTAGTAGAACTCAAAGAGATACTTCACTTACCAGTCATTCCAAAAATAATAGAGTGTTTTGATATTTCCAATCACGGTGAAGATTTTGCAGTAGGCTCTATGGCTAGATTTGTTGATGGAATTCCAAACAAGTCTGGTTATAGAAAATTCAAAATCAAAACAGTTTCTGGTAGAGACGACTTTGCAATGATTGGCGAGATAATAAAAAGAAGATACTTTAGATTACTTGAAGAGGATTCTCAATTACCTGATTTGATTGTAATTGATGGTGGTAAAGGTCAGCTAAATTCTGCTCTCAAATCATTACAATCACTTGGATTGAAAACAAATTGTATTTCGTTGGCAAAAGAAAATGAAGAAATTTTTGTCCCAAACCAAAAAAATCCTATATTGATTTCAAAAAACAAACCTTCTTTGAAAATATTACAACATGCCAGAGATGAGACACACAGATTTGCTGTAGCTTACAATAGAAACATACGGAAAAATCAATTAAAATAAGAAAAAAGAAAAAATTTTGGTTAGTTCACTTGAACGTCGCCAACCATCCATGGATGTACCATACAGAAGTAATCATAGTTTCCTGCTTCTTCAAATGTGAATGCATATGCTGCACCACCTAAGACTAAGCTACTATCAAATACACCTGATGGACCATCAGCTGGAAGTCCGCCTGTTACTGTGTGTGCTGCAGTGTCTGAATTTGTCCATTCTACGGTATCACCTGCATTGATTGTAACAGATGATGGTGTCCAACATTCATTTGTTTCCTCACATCCTGGAACAGAAGTTCCTGATGGGATATCTACACTTACAGTTTGTGGTTCTGAGGATTCTTCCATCTCTTCGACTTCAGCTTCTACTTCCATCTCTTCGACTTCAGCTTCTACTTCCATCTCTTCGACTTCAGCTTCTACTTCCATCTCTTCGACTTCAGTAACCTTCTTTTCTACTCCTGCGTTCTCTCTAACCTTTTGTGCAATGTCGCCAAAGGGATCTTCATGCCATCGTTCTCTGTTTAATTCTGATCCTAGTCCAGTATCTGATGTAATTGATCCTTGGTCTGCTGCAGGTGCTAAAACTAATCCTTCTGAAACATAATTTTCCTGGTTTAATGTTCCATATGCGATTGCCGCACCCATCGCTATAACAGCTATTGCTATGCCAATGTAGACTAATGCTTTACTTGTCATAATTGATCGTTTGCATTTTACATACTAAATAAATCTAATCTTGATTCTTACGTTCATAATTGACAATTCCTTTCATTTTAAAAAAGAAAAGGCTATTCTTCGCTTTAATCATTATTTGAAGCATCTTTAAAACTAAAATTTTTAAAGAAATTATAAAAATTTCATTAAACTATTGCAAATTTTTCATGATCACTTTAATTAATTTTCTCTATTGTCAGTGAAATTAAACATGCCTTTCTTTTATGATTCTAGCATCTTATAATTTGTAATATCAATTGGGACTGTCACCAAGCAACTCTAGTTTTTGGTCTTAAGTCCCCTTACATTATAATAATTTTGAAGCAAAATTTTCCTTTTTATCTACAAGTTCGTAATTAATTTTTAATTTTCTTTGAGCAATTAATTGAGTAATAAAATCTATTTTCGTTCTAATAAATTCATCAGAAGGATTTTCAATTTTTGATAACTGATTAAACATTGATTTGCTGTCGATCTTTGTTGTTATGATGTCTTTGTCTTTGATGATAAATC
>JAUWQG010000129.1 GCA_030611185.1 Nitrososphaerota archaeon | reverse complement strand
GGGTAATTTATTACAATCACAAAAAAATGATCGTATTTTTTCTTGGGTTGGTTTGAATTTTGATATCTTGAAATAAAATAATCAACTCAACATGATTGCGATCTTGGTTAATTTTAGCCTCAAATAATTATTTTAAATTTTTCTCAACTAAACTAAGGCTTAAATTAATCTTCTAAAGCATTGAAATCTAAATGCTTCCAGCACAACAAGGTTATGATAGAGCAATTACTGTTTTCTCTCCAGACGGCAGACTATACCAAGTAGAGTATGCCATTGAGACTGTAAGAAGAGGAACAATCGCTGTAGGCGTTAAAAGTAAGGAAGGGATAGTTATCGCAGTAGAAGAAAAACCAAGAAAACTGCAAATTTCAGATGTCGCTCAGAAAATATTTCAAATAGATGATCATGTAGGAGTTGCAGCAGCAGGATACATTCCAGATGCTAGAAGTCAGGTGGATAATGCTAGATTCTTTTCTCAAAGTAACAAATTGGTTTATGATGAAGCAGTTGAAGTTGAAACAATTGCTAAACATTTGGCAGACCAATCTCAACAATATACTCAATATGCAGGAGTTAGGCCATTTGGCGTATCGTTGATTTTAGGAGGAGTTGTGAATAACAAACCTGAACTATATCTGACTGACCCAAGTGGGACATACATTTCATATGATGCAATTGCCATTGGTTCAGGCTCTGATCAAGTGACTGACTTTTTAGAAAAATCATATACAGGTGATTTATCCCTAGATGAGGCATCAGCATTAGCAGTGGCATCCATCTATTTGTCAAGTGAAGATAAGGAAGGAACAAGTCACATCAGAATGGCTCAAATCAAAAAAGATACCGGACTGTTTGAGATAGTTGAAAAAGCACAAATTGAGAGTTTTGCAAAAACTGCAAAAGAGAAATATCCACACGGAGATAAATAATTAAACCGTATTCTTTGTAGATAAAAAAATTGAACCTATCTATCGCAATTCCAGATTCAGCTCTTTCTGATGAGACTCTAAAGGTAGACAAGACTAGAAAGATATCAGAGATTGCAAGGGCATGTGCCATTTTTAAAATAAATACAATCTACATTTACCAAGATGGAAACAACAAAGACGATAAGAATTTGATGTTGTTAATTTTAAAATATCTGGACACTCCTCAATTTTTGCGAAAACGATTATTTCCTAAAATGAATGATTTAAAATTTGCAGGAGTTTTGCATCCGTTAAAAATTCCAAGCCACAGAACACCAGCCGATGCGAAAAAAATCAAAAAAGGAGATGTTAGAGAAGGAATCATAGTTAGTTTCAAAGGAAGGAAATTTGTAGATGTTGGAATTAATCAACTTATACAGTATTTCGGACATGAAAACATTGGAAAGAGAACAACAGTGCAGTTCAAAGTTGGTCATCCCAAATTTGAAGTAAAGCCAATTTCAAAAAATGAAGCACCAGATTACTGGGGATTTGAGGTAAAAGAAAGAGCAAATCTTTTTTCATTGATTTCGGAATGGAAGGGATTAACCATCATAACCTCAAAGAAGGGCAAAACTGCAACAAAAGAACAAATTTCAAAATACACTAGTGCAACTAATCCAATTTTAGCAGTGTTTGGATCTCCTGAAAAAGGAGTTCATGAGATTCTTGGTGGAAAGATGAGTAAATTACAAAATTCAAAAACTCTGAATTTCTTTCCAAACCAGGCAACGGAAACGGTACGACTAGAAGAGGCATTACTTGGAACACTATCTATCCTTAATGCATATAGCGTGTGATAGACAAATCAAAAAATGTCTGAAAAAAAGAATTTTTTAATTTTAGCTATTGGTATGGGAGTTATCGGAGTCATTATTGGAGGGTACACAATTTGGAATATGCTAAATGAAGTTCTGAATCCATAAGAATTGTTTAAAACATCGTTAACCCCATAATTTATTTAGGTTAACGATATGCTCACATGGTTTATTAGGCGCTTTTCGATGTTTTTGTTTTATCCATGGGAGCTAGAAAACACAGTCAGCCAAGAAGAGGAAGTCTCGCATACTCACCTAGAGGTCGTGCAAAAAGTATGGAGGCAAGAATTCGTGCTTGGCCAGAAATTAATTCAGAAGAACCAAGAATTTTAGCTCATTGTGGTTTCAAAGCAGGTTGTGTACAAATTGTAAGTATTGATGATCGTGACAAGACTCCAAATGCTGGAAAACAGCTAGTAAGTCTTGGAACAGTGCTTGTAACTCCTCCAGTAACTATTTTGGGAATTAGAGGATATTCTAAAGATGTAGATGGCGCTCATGCCGAATTTGATGTTTATGCAAAAGATATTCCAAAACACATTGCAAAAGAAATTTCACTAAAAAGTAAAGAAGGCGCGATTGAAGAAGCTGAAAAACACCTCAAAAGAATTAAAGAAATTTTTGCAGTTGTTGCAGTGTCTCCACGTGCAGCAGGATTAGAACAAAAAAAGCCATATGTATTTGAAGCAATGGTTCGCGGAGGAGATATTCAAAAACAATTTGATCATGTTAAAGAATTGTTGGGAAAGGAAATTAAAATTGACCAAATATTTGAAACTGGCTCAACTGTAGATGTTGCAGCAATCACAAAAGGAAAAGGATGGCAAGGAGTTATTCAAAGATGGGGAGTAAAGAAAAAACAACACAAGTCAAGAAAAACAGTAAGAGAGGTTGGTTCCCTTGGTCCAATTTCACCACAATACGTCATGTATACAGTTCCAAGAGCCGGACAAATGGGATTCCATCAAAGAGTAGAATATGATAAACGAATTATGATTATGGGTAACACGGATAATGATAGCCTCAAAATTAATCCAGACGGGGGATACAAACACTTTGGTTTAGTTAAAGGAGATTTTATTATTCTAAAAGGCTCAGTTCCTGGAACATATAGGAGATTAATCAAACTAAGAAGTCAAATTAGAAACGCACCTGCTAAAGTAAACAAACCAAACATTTTGGAGGTAGTAGTATGATCAAAACAACCTCATTAACCCTTACAGGAAATAAAGAAGATGAAATTGAATTGCCGCTAATTTTTTCAACACCATTTAGAAGAGAGTTAATTCACAAGGCATGGACCAATCTAAACTCGCACAGCTTCCAAAGACAGGGAAGACATCCTACTGCAGGAATGGATGTTGTTGCAGATACTAATGACCCACCAACAGGTCAAGGTATTTCTCGTATTGCCAGAATGAGGGGTGGTGGTGGTGGTAGACAAGGTCAAGCAGGTGAAGTTGCATCTACTAGAGGTGGAAGACAAGCACATCCACCAAACGTAAACAAGGTAATTTACAAAAAACTAAACAAAAAAGAAAACAAACTAGCACTGTGTTCTGCAATTGC
>JAUWQG010000113.1 GCA_030611185.1 Nitrososphaerota archaeon | reverse complement strand
CCTGCATATACTGGTAAACAACTATTCTCACTATTCTTACCAAAAGATTTCAATTATGTAATCACCTCAAAATGGTCAAAAGGAACCAAAGGAGCTCCAAAAGATGTTGTAATTAAACAAGGCGAATTAATTAGTGGCGTAATTGACAAGGCCTCAATAGGTGCAGAAGAACCAGAAAGTGTATTGCATAGAATAACAAAAGATTATGGAAACGCAGCAGGAAAATCCTTCTTAAATTCAATTTTAATTATGGTGAAACAATACATCACTCATTATGGGTTTAGTTATGGTTATTCAGATTTGGAAGTTCCTGAAAAAAATAAACAAGAAATTCTAGATAATATTCAAGAAACGTATGATGTGATTTCTGATTTAACTTCTCAATATGAAAAAGGTACCCTAAAACTAACTCGAGGAATGAAACCTGAAGAAGCTTTGGAGGCATACATTGTAAATGAACTCGGTAAAGCAAGAGATAAGGCAGGAAATACTGCTGATCAATCGCTAGACCAAACCAATGCAGGAAGAATAATGGCAACAACTGGTGCAAGAGGTTCTTCCCTTAACATTGGACAGATGGCAGGTGCTTTAGGACAACAATCAAGAAGAGGAAATAGAATGCATTCTGGTTATCATAATCGAGCTCTTACACACTTTAAAGAACATGACCCAAATCCTGATGCGAAAGGATTTGTAAAATCAAATTATAGAGAAGGTTTGTCTACGATAGAATTTTTCTTCCATGCTATGGGTGGAAGAGAAGGATTAGTAGATACCGCAGTTAGAACCCAACAAAGTGGATACATGCAGCGTAGGCTGATTAATGCTTTAGAGCATATTCGATTAGAATATGATGGAACAGTAAGAGATCCTCATGGACACATTGTTCAATTTTTGTATGGTGAAGACGGAATTGATGTGGCAAAAAGTGATCATGGTGAGGCATTTAATGTCACCAGATTAATTGAATCTCAAACCCTTATTGATTCAGGAAAGAAAGCAACAAAAGACGAGATTGAAGAAATTTCAAAAAAATATACTAAAACATTCAATCCACGATTGAAAAAACTTGTAACCGATGGTCTTCGTGATTCAAAACTAAGTAAAGAAGGGGTAACAATTGTTGGTAAAAAAGGGTTCCTTCTATACAACAAGGCCCAAGTAGAACCAGGGCAAGCCGTGGGAATTGTTACTGCACAATCAATTGGAGAACCTGGTACTCAAATGACATTAAGAACATTCCACTTTGCAGGAATTAAAGAAAGAAACGTTACCTTGGGTCTTCCAAGATTGATTGAACTAGTTGATGCTAGAAAGAAACCAGTTACCCCAACTATGGATATTTACCTAGATGAGGAATCAAAAAATTCAAGAGAAAAAGCAATTGAAGTTGCAAGAAATATTTTACAAACAAAGGTTAGTGATTTAATTGAAGAAAGTGAAACTGATTATAATACTGAAATTCGACTTATTCTTAGTACAAACAAATTAAAAAACAGAGGCTGTTCTATTATTGATATCGAAAATGCGTTACAATCTAACAAAAAATTCAAGATAGAAACAATAGGAGAATTAATCACACTAAAATTAGTTGAAGAATCAGATGCACCAACTGTAATAGCAATTAGAAATAAAGTTCTTAATACCACCGTTAAAGGGGTTCCTGATATTGCACGTGTAACTTTGGTTCAAAAAGATGATGAATGGGTAATTCAAACCACAGGTTCTAACATTGCAAAAGTACTTGAGGTTAAAGGAATTGATAAGAAAAATGTCCGAACAAACAATGTATTTGAAATTGTAAGTACATTAGGAATAGAGGCAGCAAGAAATTCTTTGATTGATGAATTAAACCATACTTTAGGTGATCAGGGGTTGGAAGTTGATAATAGATACCTTATGTTGGTAGCTGACTTGATGTGCTCCAAAGGATACATGCAACAAATTGGTAGACATGGAATTGCTGGAACTAAGGACAGTGTTCTTGCAAGAGCTGCCTTTGAGATCACTGTTCCTACTATTGCTCATGCTGCTTTAGCTGGAGAAGTTGAAGAACTAAAAGGAATTACAGAAAATGTAATTGTTGGAAGCAATATTCCAATTGGAAGTGGAACAGTTGACTTGTACATGCAAGTTAGCAAGAAAAAACAATAGAATACGTGAAATAAATGGCTGACGAAATATCTACATTAATGAGTAACAGTAAAAATAAATCTGTTTTACTACGATTGAGAAATAATAAAACTATCAAAGGAAATCTTTTAGATTTTGATGTTCATATGAATCTGACATTAGATGATGCCGAAGATGTTACCGAGGAGACACCGGAAAAATTAGGGAAAATTCTTTTACGAGGAGATAATGTTTTAATAGTTTCTTTGCCAGATGAAACTTAGCTCAGAAAAATCCCTTGTAATTCTCAAAGATTAAATCATATCAATTCTTTATTGTCATATTGTTTCAATTATTTTTAATTCTGACAATGATTTTTCTTCCGGCGTATGCTGAACAAATACCTGATTATGATAAACCCTACTCTCCAATTTTTACAGACAAATCTGTATATTCTTGGACTGATAAAGTCAAAATTACTATTCTTGCTCCAAGCTGGAACTCAGATAGAGATCTTATTGATTCAATAGGTGATGATGAATACAACCCGATTAAAATTTCCACAGGTGATCATCATCTTGAACCCTATAGATTTACTGAGACTGGTGTCAATACTGGAATATTTACTGCCGAGGTTACTTTAACTGGATTTTCTCACGATGCAGATGGGGATGGCGATATTGATACAACTCCGAGAACCTTGGGCAACGGCCCCACTAGTGGATTTTTAGAGGTTGACCGAGATTCTGGCATAACAATTTCTTTTGAATTTGCAGATGGTGTTGTATTAACTGAATCAGTTCTTACCACCTGGAATATTGGTGATGTTAGATTTTCTGAGGATAATTTTATTTCAGACAAATCTGCTTTAATTCGCGTTATTGATCCAGATCTAAATCTTAATCCAGAAGCGTTGGACCAAATTCCTATTCAAGTATCTTCTGATTCTGATATTGCTGGAATTGAAGTTACAGCAATTGAAACTTCGGAAAGTTCAGGTATTTTTGTTGTAACAATTACATTTACTCAAAATTTGTCCTCTAGCGGAAATAGATTACTTGCATTACCTGAGGATGAAATCTATGCAAAATATGATGACCATACATTACCAAAACCATACTCTACATCAGATAATTTAGAAATTATAACTTTAGCAAGAGTTGTCTCCTCAATTCCATCACTGGGGAAAATTTCAAATTCACAAATTACTTTGACTGATAGTTCAAGTAATCCTCTAAAGTCTTTTCAAGCAAACAATCGAATTCAAATTGTTGGTTCAGTTACAAATGAACAAAATTTTGATCAAAAATTTGTTTATTTGATTCAAGTAAAAGATCATAATAACTCTGTAGTGTCTCTTTCTTGGATGTCTGGTGAATTATCTGGAAAACAAAATCTGAGTGTTTCACAATCTTGGTTGCCCAAAAATTCAGGAACATTTTTCATCGAGTCTTATGTATGGAATTCTCTAGAAGATCAAATAGCTCTGTCTCAACCCATGTCCAATTCCATAATTGTAGAATAATCAAAAGTATAATTTCTACGTGAATATTAAATACAAAATTACAAGTTTACAGGTGTGCTAGGAATCAAATTAGGTATGCTGCTAGTGGTAGCCGTACTATCTTTAACATTCATTTCAGAAATTTTTGCAGATGGAATAATTGTAGAATTTGACAAGTCTGGTTAT
>JAUWQG010000086.1 GCA_030611185.1 Nitrososphaerota archaeon | reverse complement strand
ATTATTTTTTTGGATTAAGGATTTCACATTTTTTTGGTTTGTAATAGAGGTTTTCAATTAAGATCAAAGAAATTTGAAAAGATCCTCAATTGGTAATTGCTGTTAAGAGTTCATTAAGTTGTATTGGTTTTTTTAGACAACCTTGAATACCATCTTTCTTTAACAAATCATTAATTTGGCTAGTAGTAAATGCAGTTGCAGAAAATATTACAATTTTCTGATCTTTTAGAATTTTTTCTCTTTCTAATGTTTGAATAATATCGATTCCGCTAAAATCAGGCATGGATATATCGAGAAGAACAACATCATAATTTTCTTCTTTAATACGTTCTAATCCATCTCTAGGATCATTAGTAACTACGTTTTCAAAACCTTTAGCTTTTAGGAATTTTGATAGTAGACCTGTAATGTCTTGGTTATCATCAACTATGAGTACTTTCATAATGTAAAACATTAGCTTGTCCTATATAGCAAAATGTTTGTTCAGTTGATACAAAATTTTTAGGCAAATAAAATATAATTTTATTTCTGATATTTGCTTTTTCTGGCTAAAATTGATTTTAGAAAATGAATAAAAATGTAGAAAAAAAGGAAAACTAGGGCCGGTGGTTTAGAGGTATAATGTCGCGTTCGCAACGCGAATGTCGGGGGTTCGATTCCCCCCCGGTCCATTATCCAGAAACTATTATACATTAACAAAAAGTATTGATTTTATGGAAGTATTTGATGGGAAAAAAGCAGCTCAAGATTATATGTCAAAGCACACCTTGGCTTTTTCAACTCCAGAGTTAACTCTAATGAGATTTGCATTTTGGTTAGGAGATACAGTACCAGATCCTAAAAACAAAGAAAATTCAATTCCCAGAATGTTGACATTTATGATGGAACAAGATTTTGCTCCCGTTCTAATTGATGATGAGACCTATGTCCCATCAGGTGCGGTAAAAAATTCCTCTAAAATATATGGAAATCCACATCTAGAAAATATCTCAGAAGGTAAGTTTTGTTCTGAATGTGGTTCAAAACTCTCAGCTACTGCAAAGTTTTGTCCTGAATGTGGGACAACACAATAAAAAAACTAATTTTATAATTTATTTCCACACTTTGTGCAAAACTTTGCATTAGCTCCAAGTGGAGAACCACAAGAAGGACATCCATTAGTACTAATGGTTTGTCTTGGCATTAATGCAGGATCAGGTGTTGGCAATGTACCAGGATCTCCAAATGATTCTTGTGCAGAAACAATTCCTGGAGGTCCACCTACTGGATTCTCGGCGGTTCCTGCTCTTGGTGGAGTCATTCCAGGACTGCCCGCCATACCAGGTTGGCCCATTCCCGGCATCAATCCAGGAGATTGAGTATTTGCAGAACCTGTTTTTAGAGATTTTCTTATTTCAAAGATAACTTTGATGGACAAAAATTCCAACGCAGAATATGCTACAACATAATCTCCTAATCTCTGAAAGAATTCCTTATCACCTATCTTACCTTGTTTGTACATGTTATTTGTGTCAAGAAAGGATTCATAGTAGCCTTGAGATTCATCAAACAAGCTTTCTAGTTTGTCAAAAAGCATGTTTAGGGTATCGACTTCACCAAATGACATATCAAAACTCTTCTAATGGAATATTAATTACTTTAGAATTGTAATTTGAGAATTTCAAGTTTAAAGCGTCTTAACTCAGCCTAGCTGTAAGTTTGGTCTGTTTAATGGATTTATAGAATTTAATAATTTTCTTAATGTATTTTCAAATATTCCTTAATTTTAGAGACATCTTCACCAATCATAGCTATTTGACTGCTAAGGGCCCATACGGAATTTCTAGATTGCATATTCTGATTATTCAGATATTTTACCAATGTCATGATAAATTCTATATTATTTGTTTTTTCAAGATAAATAATAATTTCATGTATTATTTGGGGAGGTAAGCCTTGATCAAGTTTTTCAATTAAGTTTCTGCATTCCTCATCGTTTTGAATTACCATAATTTACAAAATATAACATGATATTTAGTTATTAACACAAGTCAAATCAAATTTCAAACTCTTGTAATATAGAATTTCTTAAATTAAAATTATAATTAAAGCAAAGAATTTGCTCCAACTAATACTAGATGATTTATTTTCTTATTTTACTTAGAGGGATATCTGAATTTAGGAAAAATAGGAATTATTCTAAAGATCAACAAGATTAACTAACAATAATGCCATAGAGATATTTACCCATATTGCTACACTAAACCCAATTAATTTGAGATTATGTACTATTCCTTTCCTATCGCCCAATAGATATCATATACACGAATTGCTAATAAGGCTTAATCTGTGTTAGATCAATTTTGATACAATTTAAAAAACAAAAAGAAAAAAACTTGTGATTAGGCTTGAAGGGCTCTATCAATCATATTTTTGTAGGACTCTTTTGATGCTGCGCCAACTTGTTGGCTAACTATTTCGCCTTTGTTTAGAAGAATTAGAGTTGGAATACTGAAGACATTGTATTTTGAGGCCAGATCATTTGCTTCATCTACATTGACTTTGACAAATTTCACTTTGCCATCATAATCACTTGCCAATTCTTCAACCACAGGGCTAACCATTCTACAAGGGCCACACCATTCGGCCCAAAAGTCAACAAAGACAGGAATATCAGAATTAACTACATCTATTTCCCACGATTTTGCATCAGAGACTTGTGTTACTCCCATTCTGATTATATTATATCAAAGATACCTAAAAACGTTCACCAGAATCTACACCGTGTGTCTAGTAGTACAACTATGGTAACAATTTGAATTATGATATATACTTAAATGACGTTTTAGAAAATCTGAGACATGAGTTCTGAACTTAGACTCAAAAAATTAAGAGGGTCTGGAGGCTATGTAATGGCAACTATAAATGATGAGCAGCAGATGAAAGGAAATCTTGGAGGTCCTGATTTATTTTTGGCACCAATGGGAAGATTAGATTCAGAAATTATTACTAAACATTTTTGCAATACATGTGAAAAAGAGGTTGAAGGATCGCCAAAAATTGAATTCGAAAATCCAAATGAAGAAGTTGCTGAGAATTTAATTCTTGCAGAAAAAGGACAATACATTTGTAATACTTGTAATTCAACTATCGCAGAATATAGAGAATTTAAAAAGCAAGATGAAATTCAAGATGTAGGAGTTGCAAAACCTCTAGAAAATCAAACTCAAATTGCACCTGAACCCACTCTTCAAGAACAACCACAAATAACACCTGAAATTCAACCACAAGCATCAACTCAGGTTTCATCTCAAGTAGAGGTAACAGAACCAACTCCTGTAGGATCAGTAAGTTCGATTGAAGGATTAACAGTATATGATGAGAATGCAAAGAAAATTGGAACTGCAAAACAGGTTGGAATTGATTCCAATCAAACAATGGTATTACTTGTTACAAAAAATGATGGTTCTGAGGGAAGTGTACCTTGGAGCAGTATAGGAAAAGTCGGAGACATTATTCTCCTAGGAAAGTCAACTGCACCTCCAGTAAACCAGCCTGGAAAATGTTCTAGTTGTGAATTTGTAAACAGTGAAGTTTCAAAATTTTGTGAAGAGTGCGGAACAAAACTACAATAATTTAAGTAAATTTAATCAAGGGTAACAAATGCGTGAAGGTAATTGACTAAACGATTAATCTCAAAAAATGTGATAAAGGATCTAACCATTGTAGCAATGGGAGTTGTTATAATATGGATTGGATTACAGGTAGTTTTTGGAACTGAAAACCCATTTTATGTGGTAGCCAGTGGAAGTATGATTCCAAAATTACAAGTTTATGATGTACTGATAGTTCAAGGACATGTTCAGTTTGAAGATGTTCAGATTGGAGACATTATTGTATTTGATCGTCCATCTGGACAAGATAGAGTGATAGTTCATAGAGTTGTATCAATTACAGATGATGATCCCAAAACGCTTCGAACAAAAGGAGATAACAACGTAGCATCTATCCCAGGAACTGATTTTCCAATTACAGAAAAAGAATACATCGGTAAGGTAGAATATGTAATACCACAGATTGGTTATGTAACTCAGGTATTGAAACCACCTACTAACTATATTTTGATTGTTTTAGTTATTGGAGTAATGATAGTAAAGGAAATTATCAAGAGAAAGAATGTGAAAGAACTTTCTCTAACTGATCCCTTAAATTCAAACGATCCAGATTCTTTAAAGGATTATTCAGATCTTGAGACTTTAGAAAAAGATTCTACTTACTCTGAACATTTTGATTCAAGAATTCCAGATAATGAGCCAATTGAATCCTCACAGGAAACAAAAAAAGATAGTGAAGGAAAAATTGGCGAAAATAAAGACTAGATAAAAATAGGTAGCATCCAGATCATGCAATCAATCCCTTGACCTTTTGCCTTCAATTTTCTCTGCCATTGAAGTTTTTCTTTGGATAACTACCAAAATCATATACTGAATCATGAAATAAAAAGAATGCCTGTGTGAAAGTAAACATTTGTTTAAAATTTTAAAAAAATTATAATTAATTTAAGGTAATTATTTCAAAGTCCTTATCAATTTGGAATGGAATTAAACAACATGAGAGGAAATTCAATTGAATGAGGATTTTGCCGAATATACAAAATGTCTTTCCTGTAATCAAGCACTGTTGTATTGTAATTGTAATTGTCCCTATTGTGGAAAAAGAGAAAAATGCCTGTGTGAATTAAGATCAATACAAATAGAGTCCTAATTTAAAAAATGGAAAGATTTTCTAATTTAAAATGA
>JAUWQG010000105.1 GCA_030611185.1 Nitrososphaerota archaeon | reverse complement strand
ATCTCAAGACCTATTACCACATCAGAGTCTGATACAAACGCAGAACCTTGGACTTCAGCAAATTTTGGATCGTCAATTGAAGGAATTCCATCCTTTGGAGGCCCACCACTTCTTATCTTATCAAGTGGAATGATGTGCTTCATGCCATTGGTTTCCATTATAGTTAGAGTAGATAGAGAAGATTCTGAATCAGTATTTGGTATTTCTGATACGATTATGGCCTGTGGTGTTGAGTCACCTGGAAGTATTGCTATGGCAGCTACCACAATAATTCCTAAAATCACAATAGGTGCAAGAATTTTCAAGTTCATTTAAAGTAAATTAGGTTTAGAAATTATTAAAAAATTGTTCCAATTTCAGACCAAATTATTTTTCATAGTTTAAGAAATTGGGCAAACCCTTTTATCCATATTTCAGAGGGATTTTTCATGCAAGTAGGAGCAAATCTTAGTGAAAGTAAATTACATGATCTTGCTCATTGGGGTATTCGTGCAGCAATAGGAGTAACTTTCATAGTTCATAGTATCAAAAAATTTGATCCTAGCTGGCAAGGTTGGCTAATAGATATGGGTCTTCCACCAGAATTACAAATCCCAATTGCTTTAGCAGAATTTCTAGGAGGAATATTTCTCTTAGTTGGGGTACTAACTAGAATTACAGCTTCCATTTTTGCCATAATTACCCTTGGTGCAATCTTTATGATACGAGGAATTGAAGAATTTTTTGTATCCAAAGGCGGATGGGAGTGGGATTTGATGATACTTGCAGGAGAATTATCAATAATTGTTGCAGGTCCTGGAATAATATCAATTGCACATATTGTAAAAAAGATTCCCAGATATTTACAATGATTTAATTTAATTTTTTGTTTAACTCTTTGACAAATGTATTTATTTTGTCTTTAGGAATTACTGCACCACA
Source organism: Nitrososphaerota archaeon (assembly GCA_030611185.1). Taxonomy (GTDB): domain Archaea; phylum Thermoproteota; class Nitrososphaeria; order Nitrososphaerales; family Nitrosopumilaceae; genus Nitrosomaritimum. Next base: position 3,222 of record JAUWQG010000105.1, on the reverse strand, counting down.
TGCTTTGTCGTGCCCCCCACCAGAGCCACCAAGATCAGTTGCCAGAATGTTAACAATTTTTCCCAGATGAGTTTTAAGAGATTTAGAACCACGAACAGAAACTGCATAAATTCCATGATCAATTCTTTCTTTGTATGCAACTCCAACCTCTTTGCCTGATAATCCTAAAACAAAATTAACTGCACCACCTGCTCCCGCATCTAATATTTCCATATATCCAAGATTCTTCATAGTCTTTAGACCTGCTTTTACTTTGGCAATCATTTGAGAGAGTTTCTCTACTTGAATTTGTGCAAATTCAAACGTATTTGGGATTTCATGAGGGAATTTTGAATCAGCAAGTTCTTCTACCAAGTATAGGAGGTAATCAGGATCCTTTTGATGTCCCACTATGTTGTAAGTAAGTGTAGTAGCACTAATCAATGCAAATTGTCTATCGTAAATTTGAAGGAGCTTTGCACCAATTGGTCTGTCTTCCATATAGTCAGTAATTGCAGCACATGTTGCAATGAATGAAGCATGGTCTGATAATTTTGATTTGAATGCAGAGTAGACTTGAACAGAAGCACATTCGTTAATATCGTGAATAACTTTGACTTTAATTTTTTCAAGTGATTTTATTACTGTGGGATCGATATCATGATGGTCAATGTAAGTTACAGAAACTTTATTTTTTCTCAAGGTAGTTAAAAGTTCAACAAATTCATCTTGGGTTTTTTTGCTCAAGCCCAAGTCACAAATGTATAATGATTTTAATTTTTCATCACGGATTATTTGTCTTAGTGCATCCATTTGTCCCGGATAATCAACTAGTATGGAATCACCTCCAAAAGCTTGTCTAACTAAAGCCGCAGAACTTATACCATCACAGTCTTCTTTGTGTGAAATACAAATTGTTCTAGTTCTAGATGTTTTGGTAGTCTTTGCTTTTGCAGTCTTTGCTTTTGCAGTCTTTGATGTCATAATGCCAATAAATTTGAAACCCTCATTTAAACCAAGAATGGATTATTTTTTGGATTCTCTTAATTCTTGTTTAATACTTTGATTTGCCAAAGAAGGAGAATTCAGATATTCGTCATAAAAGGATCGTCCACCCATCTGTGTTTGAAGATCCATTTCTTGTATTTTTTTCAATTCCTCACCACTGGATTCCAGGACGAGTTTGTCTAATTTATCCAGAAGTTTTCTCTCAGTAGAATTCAATTAATTATTAATTAAAAATGGAGATTTATCGGCCAGAGTGGCAATATTAGACAATTTGCTAAACTAAACAGACGTGGTTTCTTGCGAAAATATAATAGAAGAAATTTCAGAGTTATCCCATGGAAACTAAAAACATCGGTTTACGTGGAATAGAGGTAGCTGATACTAGAATATCCAATATAGATGGAGAAAAAGGTAAGCTGATTTACCGAGGTTTTGACATTCTTGATTTAACAAAAAATTCCTCCTTTGAAGAGACAGCATATTTGCTATTACATGATGAATTACCAAATAAAGAGCAACTCCAGGAATTTAAGACCAAGCTAATAGAAGCAAGATTTGTTCCAAAACAAATGCAGGCCAATATGGGCAACTGGAGAAAAGATGCAGACCCAATGGACATGTTACAAGCCTTTGTTTCTGCACTGGCAGGATACTACGATGAAGAATTTTCTACAAAAGAATCAAGCTATGACAAGGCAATTAACTTAATTTCAAAAACTGCAACCATAGTTGCAAGTTGGCATAGAATAAGAAATGGCCTTCCAATAGTTGATCCCGACCCATCATTAGGTCATGCCGGAAATTTCTTGTATATGATGTTTGGAGAAAAACCAGACCCAGAAATTGAAAAGATCTTTGATGTTTGTTTGATTCTACATGCTGATCATACATTTAATGCATCTACATTTACTGCTCGACAAGTAGCATCAACTAGAGCTCACCTTTATTCTGCTGCAAGTGCTGCAATTGGTGCCTTAAGTGGAGAGCTTCATGGGGGAGCAAATTATGAGGTAATGAAAATGCTTTTAGAAATTAAAGATATCGAGAAAGTTGAACCATGGATTAAAGAAAAAATGGAAAAAGGTGAACGAATAATGGGAATGGGTCATGCAGTTTACAAAACATACGACCCAAGAGCACAAGTTCTAAAAGAGCTTTCACGTAAACTTGCAGAGAAAACTGGAGACCCATGGTTTGACATTACAGAAAAAGTAGAGACAACAACTATTTCAGAAATGAAAGAGCATAAAGGAAGAGACATTTATCCAAATGTTGACCTCTATAGTGCCTCACTTTATTATATGCTAAAAATTCCTATGGATCTCAATACTCCCATTTTTGCAGTTTCACGAGTAGTCGGATGGGCAGCGCATATCATTGAGGAGAAATTTGCAGAAGCTGCGCCAAAACCTGCACTGTATAGACCAAAGGCAGTATATGTTGGAAAATATTGCGGACCTCAAGGTTGCGAATACAAAACTTTAGACTTGAGAAAATAGATCCTAGTTTCTTGTCTTTAACCAGTCTTTTGCTTTAGAATTTACATCGTGTTTATACAAGACTTCAAAGACCATATCATAAAACGTAATTCCTTTTTTTTGTGCCTGATCATCTAACCACTTTATTCCATCAGCTAATTCAGGATCGTATTCTGAAAATTCAACTAATTCATCAACCATTTTGGAAAAAAATGTATGTGATTCAAGCATGATAACACCTTTCAAACTAGGATCATAAGGGTTGGATTCAAAATATATAGACAAAAAACCCCTTTTTGGTTGACAATTGGAACACATTTTTTTCTTTGATGGGAATTCAAAGAGAATTACATGGACCATTCAAACCAACAACTCATCAATAGAACAAAAAAGAGAACATGCAGATATTTACTTGAACAAAGTTACTATTCAACAATCAAAATACATTGCAATGCATGTTGGGTTATTTTGGGGAATTGGGAGATTTATCATCAAAGACAAAGACAGCATAACAATAAAGATCGACAAGAAATCAATGTTTGATCAGTTATCAAAAAATGAAAGTTCTTCGGATGAGTTAATTAAAACAAGAATGCGTTTTATTACACAACTAATCGATCAAAGAAAATTAAAAGTTAATTATGAACTTGTAGATAAAGAGAAAAATTTGGTTTCAAAATTACTATAATTCAAGGGGACTTAAGACCAAAAACTGGAGTTACTTGGTGACAGTCCCAATTGATATTACAAATTATAA